>NZ_JBHVDX010000237.1:0-15309 GCF_042802555.1 Streptomyces sp. NPDC057474
CTACCGGGAGATGCCGGTGCGTGACCGTACGGTCGTTCTCGGTGGAAAGTGACTGCCCGCCGCCCCTTACGAACCGGCCAACCGCGCTCTACCCTGATCACCACTCGATGGTTACTCGCGAGTTAAACAACAGCCGCTTTGAGCCAGCCGCACAGTCCATGAGCCAGCTGCACTGTCGCGTGCCCCGGAGGATGTCGTGAGCGACACACAGACCCTGATCGAGAACCGTCCGCCGTCCATGGCGGCCCTCTTCCTGGAGCGTGTGGCGGCCACGCCGGACGCCGAGGCATTCCGCTACCCCGTGCCCCCCGCCTCCGGCCAGGGCCCCTCGGACTGGAAGTCACTGAACTGGGCGCAGGCGGCCGAACGGGTCAACGCCATCGCGGCCGGGCTCGTCGAGCTGGGTGTGCAGCCGGAGCAGCGCATCGCCCTGTCCTCCGCCACCAGGATCGAGTGGATCCTCGCCGACCTCGGCATCATGTGCGCGGGCGCGGCCAACACCACGGTCTACCCGCAGACGAACGCCGAGGAATCCGCCTACATCCTTTCCGACTCCGGCAGCCGGGTCCTCATCGCCGAGAACGCCGCGCAGCTCGCCAAGGCCCGCGAGAAGAAGGCCGAGCTGCCGGACCTGACCCATGTCGTCGTCATCGACCCCGAGGGCGCGGACCTCTCGGAGGACTGGATCCTCTCCCTGGCCGAGCTGGAGGAGCGCGGCGCCGCGTACCTGGAGAAGAAGCCCGACCTGGTCAAGGAGAAGGTCGGCGCGATCACCAAGGACCAGCTCGCCACCCTCATCTACACCTCGGGCACCACCGGCCGCCCGAAGGGTGTCCGTCTCCCGCACGACAACTGGGCGTACATGGCGAAGGCCATCGGTGCCACCGGCCTGCTCCAGCCGGAGGACGTGCAGTACCTGTGGCTGCCGCTCGCGCACGTCATGGGCAAGGTGCTCCTCGCGGGGCACATCGAGGTCGGGCACATCACCGCCGTCGACGGCCGGGTCGACAAGATCATCGAGAATCTGCCGGTCGTGCAGCCGACGTACATGGCCGCCGTGCCGCGCATCTTCGAGAAGGTCTACAACGGCGTCGTCGCCAAGGCGCGCGCGGGCGGGCCGGCCAAGTACAAGATCTTCCAGTGGGCGGCGGGGGTCGCCCGCGAGTACGCCAAGGTCAGCCAGGACAACTTCCGTCGCACCGGTACCGCGTCCGTGCCGTTCGGGCTGGAGGCCAAGCACAAGGTCGCCGACGCGCTGGTCTACAAGAAGCTGCGCGAGGCGTTCGGCGGCCGGCTGCGCGCCTGTGTCTCCGGCTCGGTCGCGTTGGCGCCCGAGATCGGCTTCTTCTTCGCCGGCGCCGGCATCCCCATCCTGGAGGGCTACGGCCTCACCGAGTCCTCCGCCGCCTCCTTCCTCAACCCGGGCGAGGCCTACCGCACGGGCACGGTGGGCAAGCCGCTGCCCGGCACGGAGGTGCGCATCGCGGACGACGGCGAGATCCTGCTGCGCGGCCCCGGCATCATGGAGGGCTACCACAAGCTGCCGGAGAAGACCGCGGAGGTGCTGGAGGCCGACGGATGGTTCCACACCGGTGACATCGGGGAGCTGTCGCCCGACGGGTACCTGCGGATCACCGACCGCAAGAAGGACCTGTTCAAGACGTCCGGCGGCAAGTACATCGCGCCGACCGAGATCGAGGGGCAGTTCAAGGCGCTGTGCCCGTTCACGTCCAACGTCATGGTGATCGGCGCCGACCGTAACTTCTGCACCGCGCTCATCGCCCTCGACGAGCTGTCCATCCAGGGATGGGCCGCGGAGAACGGGCTGGCGGGGAAGTCGTACGAGGAGGTCATCTCGGCGCCGGCGACGGTGGCGATGATCGAGGGGCATGTCGCGCAGCTCAACGAGGGGTTGCAGCGGTGGCAGACGGTCAAGAAGTTCCGGTTGCTGCCGAGGGATCTCGATGTCGAGCACGGTGAGCTGACGCCGAGCCTGAAGTTGAAGCGGCCGGTGGTGGAGAAGGAGTACCAGCACCTCATCGATGAGATGTACGCGGGGGCCCGGGAGGCGTAGCGCCTTCGGTGGGGGGTGGCGGGGACTGCTTGGCGGCTGCGGGATCGTCGTGACTTGTCACGCCCACGCGGCGGAGCCGCATATCGATACAGCCCCGCGCCCCTTAGGGGCAGCCGGCGTGGTCCCTTGTCACCAGGGCTCGGAGGTCCTGTAGCTGTATTCGGACCTCCGGCAAGTCCGGAGTGGATTCAGACAGTTGTTTCTGCAGGGCGGCCAGTTTCGAGTCGACCTGTTCCGCGAGCTCCCGTTGACCTGTCAGCACGCTCTCCAACTGCTGTGTCTTGCGGTGCAGGTCCAGGAAGACGCTCACCTTCGCTCGTAACACCCAGGGGTCGAAGGGCTTGGTCAAGTAGTCCGCCGCGCCTGTGGCGTAGCCGCGGAAGGCGTAGCCCGCGTCCGCGTCGGTGCCGGTGAGGAAGATGATCGGGACGTCCTTGGTCTGGTCGAGGCGCTTGATGTTGGCGGCGGTCTCGAAGCCGTCCATGCCGGGCATGCGAATGTCGAGGAGGACGACGGCGAAGCGTTGCCGGAGGAGGGCCTTCATGGCCTCCTCGCCCGAACGGGCACGTACGAGCGGCTCGTTGAGGGATGCCAGGACGGCCTCCAGGGCGATCAGGTTGTCCTCCATGTCGTCGACGAGGAGGATGCCCGCGCGTCCGTCGGTCCGGTCCTGAGTGGTCATGGTGAGGGTGCCTCGTTCTCGTCGGTGCGTTTCTCGGGTGCCGGGTCTGCCGGGTCTGCCAGGGGCGCCGGGCTCTCCGTGACCTCCGGGTCCAGGACGGCGCAGACGACCGTGAGCAGCTGGTCGACGTCCACCGGCTTCGGTACGTAGTCGTTGGCGCCGCGGGCGATGGACTTCTCGCGGTCGCCGGGCATCGCCTTGGCGGTGAGGGCGACGATGGGCAGGCCGGCCCAGCGGGGGGTGCGGCGGATGGCGGAGATCGTCTCGTAGCCGTCCATCTCCGGCATCATGATGTCCATCAGGACGAGTTCGACGTCCGGGTTCCGCTCCAGGGTCTCGATGCCCTCGCGGCCGTTCTCCGCGTACAGCACGGGCATGCCGACGCGGCCCAGGACATGGGTGAGCGCGAAGACGTTGCGGATGTCGTCGTCGACGATCAACACCCGGCGGCCGGGCAGGACTTGCCCCGCGCGGCCCACCTTCCACGCCTCCAGCTTGGTGGGCGCGGGCCAGGAGTCGTCGCTGTCGTGCGCGGCCGGGTACGGCTCGGTGGTCAGCTGCTCGGGTACGAGGCTGCCGTGCTCCTCGGCGGCGGGGCCCGTCACCCCGTGGCCGGGACTGAAGACGGGGATGTACAGCGTGAAGGTCGAGCCCTTGCCGGGGACGCTCTCGGCGATGATGCGGCCGCCGAGCAGGCCGGCGATCTCCCGGCTGATGGACAGACCGAGGCCGGTGCCGCCGTACTTGCGGTTGGTCGTGCCGTCGGCCTGCTGGAACGCCTCGAAGATCACCGGGAGTTTCTCGGCCGCGATGCCGATGCCGGTGTCGGAGACCGCGAAGGCGATCACCTCGTCGTGGTCCTCGCGGGTGAAGCGGTGGTCGGGGTCCTTGACGCGGCTGACGGTCAGCTCGACCCGGCCGGACGCGGTGAACTTGATCGCGTTGGAAAGGAGGTTGCGGAGGATCTGCTGGAGGCGTTGCTCGTCCGAGTACATCTCGCGCGGTACGTCCTCGCCGACCGTCACGTCGAAGGCCAACCCTCGGTCGAGAGTGAGCGGGCGGAACGTGGCGTGGACGTAGTCCAGGAGTTTGATGAGCGGGAGGCGCTTCGGGCGTACGTCCATCCGGCCCGCCTCGATCTTCGAGAGGTCGAGGATGTCGTTGATCAGCTGGAGGAGGTCGGAGCCGGAGCGGTGGATCGTGGCCGCGAACTGCACCTCCTGGTCGGTGAGATGGCCGTCCGGGTTGTCGGAGAGCAGTCGCGCCAGGATCAGCAGGGAGTTCAGCGGGGTGCGGAGTTCATGGGACATGTTCGCCAGGAACTCCGACTTGTACTGCGAGGAGGTGGCCAACAGCGCCGCCTTCTCCTCCAGTTCGGCGTTCGAGCGCTGCAACTCGGCCTGTTGTTTCTGGAGTTCGTCGGAGCGTTCCTGGAGCTGCATGGCGAGGCGCTGGGACTCGCCGAGGAGGGACTCCGTGCGGGAGTTGGCGATGATGGTGTTGATGGCGACGCCGATGGTGTTCACGAACTGGTCGAAGAACGCCAGGTGCACGTCGGAGAAGCGTGAGAAGGAGGCGAGCTCGATCACGCCGAGGAGCTTGTCCTCGAAGAGGATCGGGATGATCACGACACTGGACGGGGAGGCCTCGCCGAGGCCGCTGTTGATCTTGATGTAGTCCGGCGGGGCCTCCTCCACCAGGATGCGCTTCTTCTCGCGGGCCGCCTGGGCGACGAGGCCGTGCACGGGGAGGCCGCCGGTCTCGACGGTCGCCCCCTGTGCCGCGCCGTAGCCCGCGATGAAGGCGAGGCCCTTGGTGGGCGCCACCGGGCGCAGGGCCGCGCCGTCCTCGTCGGGGTCGGCCAGGTAGAAGGCGCCGTACTGGGCGTTCACCAGCGGGGTCAGCTCGCGCAGGATCAGGTCGGCGACCTCCATCAGGTCGCGGTGGCCCTGCATCAGCGCGGCGAGGCGGGCGAGGTTGGACTCCAGCCAGTCCTTCGCGCGGGTGGTCTCGCGGAGGTTGGCCACCATCAGGTTGATGTTGTCCTTGAGCTCGGTGACCTCGCCCTGCGTCTCCACCGTGATCGAGCGGGACATGTCGCCCTGGGCCACGGCCGAGGCGACCTCGGCGATGGCGCGGACCTGGGTCGTCAGGTTCAGGGCGAGTTCGTTCACGTTCGTCGTCAGGCGCTTCCAGGTGCCGTACACACCCTCCACCCTTGCCTGGCCGCCGAGTTGACCCTCGGAGCCGACCTCGCGGGCGACCCGGGTCACCTCGGAGGAGAAGGAGGAGAGGGTGTCGACCATCGTGTTGATGGCGGTCTTCAGCTCCAGGATCTCGCCGCGCGCGTCCACGTCGATCTTCTTGGAGAGGTCGCCGTTCGCCACGGCCGTCGTCACCTGGGCGATGTTCCTGACCTGCGAAGTCAGGTTGTCCGCCATGTAGTTGACGTTGTCGGTCAGGTCCCGCCACACACCGGACACGCCCAGCACCTGGGCCCGTCCGCCGAGCGCGCCGTCGGTGCCGACCTCGCGGGCCACCCTCGTCACCTCGTCGGCGAAGGCCCGTAGCTGCTCCACCATCGTGTTGACGGTGTCCTTCAGTTCCAGGATCTCGCCGCGCGCGTCGACGGTGATCTTCTTGGAGAGGTCGCCGTTGGCGACGGCTGTCGTCACCTGCGCGATGTTGCGGACCTGCGAAGTCAGGTTCAGGGCCATGAAGTTGACGTTGTCGGTGAGGTCTTTCCAGACGCCGGAGACGCCCCGGACCTGCGCCCGACCGCCGAGGTTTCCTTCGGTGCCGACCTCGCGGGCGACGCGGGTGACTTCGTCGGCGAAGGCGGAGAGCTGGTCGACCATCGTGTTGATGGTGGACTTCAGCTCCAGGATCTCGCCCTTCGCCTCGACCGTGATCTTCTGGCTCAGGTCGCCGTTGGCGACGGCGGTGGTGACCTGGGCGATATTGCGGACCTGCGAAGTCAGGTTCGACGCCATGAAGTTGACGTTGTCGGTGAGGTCCTTCCAGACGCCGGAGACGCCCCGGACCTGGGCCCGGCCGCCGAGCTGCCCCTCGGTGCCGACCTCGCGGGCGACCCTCGTCACCTCGTCGGCGAAGGCGGACAGTTGATCGACCATCGTGTTGACGGTGAGCTTCAGTTCGAGCAACTCGCCGGTCGCCTCGACGGTTACCGTACGGGTGAGGTCGCCGCGCGCCACCGAGGTGGTCACCAGGGCGATGTCACGCACCTGCGCGGTCAGCCGGGAGGCCATGGTGTTGACCGCCTCGGTCACGTCCCGCCAACTCCCGGACAGGCCACGGACCTTGGCCCGGCCGCCGAGCCGCCCCTCCGTGCCGACTTCGCGGGCGACCCGGGTCACCTCGCCGGTGAACAGCGACAACTGGTCGACCATCTTGTTCACGGCGCGACCCAACCGACGTAGGTCGCCCCGGAGTTGGCGGTTGCCGTCGTGCAGGTCGACGCGCTGGGTCAGGTCGCCGCCGGCCACCGCGTCCAGCACACGCGTGGCGTTCGCGGCGGGGGCGACCAGGGCGTCGAGCGTCTGGTTCACGTCGTCGACACGGGTCGCCCAGGCGCCCTGGCCCGGGCTGGCCGAGAGCCGCTCGTCGAGCCGGCCGTGCCGGACCAACTCCCGCCGCACGCGCTGCACTTCGGTGCCGAAGTGGGTGCTGCGGTCGATGATCTGGTTGAAGAGGGCGCACAGCTCCGCCACCGGCGCGGGGCCCGCCTCCGGGATCTTCGTGAAGCTGCCGTCTCGGGCGGCGGTCATGGCCGCGATCAGCGCACGGAGATCGGATGCCCGGATCAGTCCGTCCGTTTGGCTGTCATTTTGGCCATTTTCGAGCACCCGCGTAGCAGTGTTCTCACTCATGGTGGCCCACTTCGGTAACTCGGCGCTTATGGGCGTGGTCAGTCTGTCACTCTGTCCATGCCGCCTGAGGCCTATTCGTCCGAACTTTCTCAGGGAGCCGCTCAGTGGGGGCCATTCCGACGCAACGGGAGATCGTGTCCTGTGCTCCTGATGCGCCCGCGCGCGTCGGGTCCGAGTCTCTGCACGCCGCGCCCGCGTACGCGGGCATCGACCGGCGCGCGGTGGCGCACGTGTCGCTTCCCGGGGGCCCGCTCGCGCCGGGAGCCGCCCGGCGCTTTGTCGGCGCCGCGCTCGCGGAGTGGGCCGAACTCGACCTGGCCGGCGCCGCCGCCCTCTCCGCCCGCCTCGTCGAGGACGTACTCGTCGTGGTCAGCGAGCTGGTCACCAACGCGGTCGTCCACGCGGGCACGGATGTCGAGCTGCTGTGCCGTCTGGGCCGCGACGACCCGGCCACCGCCGGGTGGCTGCTCGTCGAGGTCTCGGACCGCCACCCCTCCAGGGCGGTACGGGACGAGGGCACCGAACGCCCGTACCTGGTCGAACGGCCTTACGGGGCCGCCGAGTACGGACGTGGCCTGCGTCTCGTGGCCGCGCTCTCCGAAGCCTGGGGGATCACCTACCGGACCGGCATGAAGAGCGTCTGGGCCCGGCTGTCGGTCGACGGGGCGATGGCGGTGGAGGACTCCTTCGAGGCGTACGGCGGTGACGAGGGGGACGTGGGAGCGTACGTCGGTGCGGGGTGCGCGGGGGCGTACGTCGGCGTTGAGGGTGAGGCCGGGGCGTACGAGGTCGACACGCGCTGTGACGTGCGGGCGTACGCCGGTGAAGTGGACCTCGAACACGGCCGGGGCCCGGTCGATCTGGTCGCCCCCGTGCCCCGCCGTGGTGTGGAGCGTGACCGGGAGTGGTTGAACCGGGGTGCGCTCTCCTTTCTCGCCGAGGCGTCCGATCTGCTCGCCGGGCAGCTGGACGAGGATCTGGTCGCCGCGCTCGCCGGACAGCTGCTGGTGCCGAGGCTGGCCGACTGGTGCGCGGTGTGGCTGGAGGACGAGGGGATGGGTTGGCGCGGGGGCGACGGTTCGCTCGGCCCGGCGCCACGGCTCGCCCGCGTCTGGCACGGCAGCGAGAACCGCATCGAGGAACTGCGCCGAGCCCTGGAGAAGGACCCACCGCGACTGCCCGAGTCGGTGCGGTCGAGGGCGGTCCCTGTGCCGTGGCCGGGAACGGGAACGGGAACGGGAACGGGAACGGGAACGGGATTGCGGTCGGCGGTTGAGGGGACCGAATCGGGTCCGGGCCCGGGTCCGGGTGCGGGGACTGGGACGGGGGCGGGACCGGCTTCGGAATCCGGAACGGGGAGTGGGACACCCGAGGGCGAAGGCGGGCCGGTGGAGGAGGGCGAAGGCGGGGCCGCGCTCGCGTACCGGCTGATCGCCGGTGGGCGGCCGCTCGGCACTCTCGTCATCGGCCGGGCCGGACTGCTCCGCTTCCCGGACGAGGTGACCGGGCTGGTCGAGGACCTCAGCCGACGGATCGCGCTGTCCATCGGTGCGGCCCGCCAGTACGCACGCCAGGCCACCATCAGCCGGGTCCTGCAGCGCGGACTGCTGCCGGGCGCGGTCGCCGAGATCCCCGGCGTGTCGAGCGCGCTCGTCTACGAGCCGTGCGACAAGGGCGGGCCCAGCGGCGACTTCTACGACCTGTTCCCGGCGGGCCGGGGCCGCTGGTGCTTCGCGATCGGCGACGTCCAGGGCAAGGGCCCCGAGGCGGCGGTGGTCATCGGTCTCGCCCGGCCCTGGCTGCGGCTGCTCGCCCGCGAGGGATACGGCGTCGCGGACGTGCTCGACCGCCTCAACCAGCTCCTCCTCGACGACGCGACCGAGGCGGCGGACGCCGCCGCCCGCGCCCTGGTCACGGCGGGCGACCCCGGCCTCGTCGACCCCGACGGCCCGCAGACCCGCTTCCTCTCCCTCCTCTACGGCGAACTCGTCCCCGTCGCCGGCGGCGTCCGCTGCACCCTCGCCTCCGCCGGGCACCCGCTGCCGCTGCTCCTGGGCCCTGACGGCGACGTGCGGGCCGTGGCCGAGCCGCAGACGCTGCTCGGGGTGATCGAGGACAGCGAGTACGTCTCCGAGACGTTCGAGCTGCGCCACGGCGACACGCTGCTGTGTGTGACCGACGGGGTCACCGAGCGGCGCAACGGCCCGCACATGTTCGACGACGGGGACGGCCTCGCCACCGCGCTCGCCGGCTGCGCCGGGCTCGACGCCCAGCTGATCGCCGAACGGATCCGACGGCTCGTGCACGAGTTCGGGCAACGACCGCCGGACGACGATCTGGCGCTGCTGGTGTTGCAGGCGGAGTAGCGGGGCCGGTGGTCGGAACACCCGAGAAGGCCGGCGGAGCGGTGCAGCCGGCCGACGGAGCAGCGGGGTCGGTCGACGGAGCAGTGGGGTCGGTCGATGGAGCAGCGGGGTGGGCCGGCGGAGCTGCCCGGGTCGGCCGACGGTGCAGCACTCGGACGTACTCGTCCCGTGCTGGACAATGGAAGGCATGCCTTCCGCACTCCCTGACGGTGAGCCCGTCCCCGACGACGGGGCGCTGCCCGCGCACGCCCTGGCCGGCGCGGCCGAGCGGCCCCTCGGGTTCTACCTGCACGTCCCGTACTGCGCGACCCGCTGCGGCTACTGCGACTTCAACACCTACACCGCGACCGAGCTGCGTGGCACCGGCGGTGTCCTCGCCTCCCGCGACAACTACGCGGACACGGTCGTCGACGAGATCCGCCTCGCCCGCAAGGTCCTAGGCGACGACCCGCGCCCCGTCCGTACGGTCTTCGTCGGCGGCGGCACGCCCACGCTGCTGGCCGCCGACGACCTCGTACGGATGCTGGGGGCGATCCGTGAGGAGTTCGGTCTCGCGGACGACGCGGAGGTGACGACGGAGGCGAACCCGGAGTCGGTCGACCCCGCCTACCTGGAGACCCTCCGCGCGGGCGGCTTCAACCGCCTCTCCTTCGGCATGCAGAGCGCCCGGCAGCACGTCCTGAAGATCCTCGACCGTACGCACACGCCGGGGCGCCCGGAGGCGTGCGTCGCGGAGGCCCGCGCGGCGGGCTTCGACCACGTCAACCTCGACCTGATCTACGGCACGCCCGGGGAGTCCGACGACGACTGGCGGGCCTCCCTGGACGCCGCGCTCGGCGCCGGACCGGACCACGTCTCGGCGTACGCGCTGATCGTCGAGGAGGGCACCCAGCTCGCCCGGCGCATCCGTCGCGGTGAGGTCCCGATGACGGACGACGACGTCCACGCCGACCGCTACCTGATCGCCGAGGAGATGCTCTCGGCCGCCGGCTTCGACTGGTACGAGGTCTCCAACTGGGCCACCTCCGACGCCGGGCGCTGCCTGCACAACGAGCTGTACTGGCGCGGCGCGGACTGGTGGGGCGCGGGGCCCGGCGCTCACAGCCATGTCGGTGGCGTCCGCTGGTGGAACGTCAAGCACCCGGGCGCGTACGCGGGCGCGCTGGCGGCAGGGCGGTCACCGGGGGCCGGGCGGGAACTGCTGGCGGACGAGGACCGCCGGGTCGAGCGGATCCTGCTCGAGCTGCGGCTCCGGGAGGGCTGCCCGTTGTCCTTGCTGCGGGAGGAAGGCCTTGCGGCGGCCGGGCGCGCTCTGTCCGACGGGCTCCTGGAGGCGGGACCCTACGAGGAGGGGCGCGCGGTGCTCACGCTGCGGGGGCGGTTGCTGGCGGACGCGGTGGTGCGGGACCTGGTGGACTGATCACCCTGGTGAATGAATCCGTGCGGAACGGGGGTTCGGTACCTAACCTGGTTCGTAGGCTGCCGCCGTAATTGCACGGTGGCGGAAACCGGAGGGCTGCGGAGATGACCGCTGTGGACGACCGACCGATGACCACCGACATCGTGAAGTTCTTCGAGAGCTTTGAGTTTCCCGAAGGATTCAAGGTCGAGCTCCTCCGGGGGGAAATTGTGATGATGGCGGGGCCGGACGTGGCCCACAACGACATCCTGGAGGCGGTTGTGGACCAGATCCCCCGCCAGCAGTGGCGGCGACTGCAGACCCAGGACATCGCCATGCTCGAAGAGACCAGTGAACCGCAGCCGGACCTTGTGGTGATTGAGCGTGGCGCTGGACCAGGTCACGGGAGGCTGATGCCGTCGGAGGTCATCACCATGCTTCTGGAGGTCGTTTCCAAGACGAGTGTGGCCCGCGACTATGGCGTCAAACGGTCGATCTACGCGGCGGCAAAGGTACCTGCCTACTTCATCATCGACCCCGTTATGGCCCAGTGTGTACTGCTTACTGAACCGACGGGCCATGGCGAAGACGCGGACTACCGCTGCCAGCGCATCACCAAGTTCGGCGACCTCACCCCGCTGGAGCCCATCGGTATCGAGCTGGATACCAGCGAGTTCGCCGCATACGAGAACGTCAGGCCCCACCGCTATCCGTGACGAAGTCGATCAGCTCCTCCACCCGTCCCAGTAGCTCCGGCTCCAGGTCCCTGTAGGAACCCACCCGCGCCAGAATCGCCTGCCACACCGCTCCGGTGTTGTCCGAAGGCCACCCCAGCGCCCGGCACACCCCCGTCTTCCAGTCCTGCCCCCGCGGCACGCGCGGCCACGCCTCGATACCCACCGACGACGGCTTCACGGCCTCCCAGATGTCGATGTACGGGTGGCCGACGACGAGCGCGTGTTCGCTCGTCACCGACGCCGCGATACGGGACTCCTTGCTGCCCGGGACCAGATGGTCGACCAGGACACCCAGCCTCGCATCAGGCCCCGGCGCGAACTCCGCGACGATCGCGGGCAGGTCGTCCACGCCCTCCAGGTACTCCACGACCACGCCCTCGATGCGCAGGTCGTCGCCCCACACCCGCTCGACGAGTTCGGCGTCGTGGCGGCCCTCGACATAGATGCGCCCGGCGCGGGCCACACGGGCGCGGGCGCCGGGGACGGCCACCGAGCCGGACGCCGTACGGCTCGGCCGCGCGGGCGCCGACGAGGGGCGTACCAGCGTCACGACCCGGCCCTCCAGGAGGAAGCCCCGGGGTTCCAGCGGGAACACGCGGTGTTTGCCGAAGCGGTCCTCCAGCGTCACCGTGCCCGCCTCGCAGCGGATGACCGCCCCGCAGAAGCCGGTGGTGGGCTCCTCGACGACCAGGCCGGGGTCGGCCGGGACCTCGGGGGCCGGCTTGGGCTTCTTCCAGGGAGGGGTCAGGTCGGGTGAGTACTGGCGCATTCGGATGACGATAGGAGAAGCCGCGCCCGGATTTCCCCGTGCTCAGCCCGACACGCCGAAACGCCGTGCCAGCGCGTCCCGTTGGGCCCGTACGAACGCCGCGTCCACCACCGCCCCGTGGCCGGGGACGTAGAGCGCGTCCTCGCCGCCCAGGTCCAGGAGCCGGTCCAGGGCGGCCGGCCAGCGGGAGGGGATCGCGTCGGGGCCCGCCTGGGGTTCGCCGGACTCCTCGACCAGGTCCCCGCAGAACACGACCTCCGGAGAGCCCGGAGAGCCCTCGGTGGCCGGCGTGCCCGGGATCAGGACCGCCAGGTCGTGGCCCGTGTGCCCCGGGCCCACGTTCGCCAGGAGTACCTGGACGTCGCCGCCCAGGTCGAGCGTCCACTCACCGGAAACGTGGTGGCGGGGGCGTACGAGGAGGTCGGCGGCCTCGGTGGCGTCCGTCGGCGGGAGGCCGTGGTGCACGGCGTCCGCACGGAGGACGTCGCAGTCACGGGTCAGGACGCCGCCGACGCCCACCGCGCCGAAGACCTCCACCCCGGCGAACGCGGCCGCCCCGAAGACATGGTCGAAGTGGGGGTGGGTGAGCGCGAGATGTGTCACACGGGAGCCACCGAGCAGCCGGCACGCCTCGGTGCGCAACCGCGCGCCCTCCCGCAGGCTCGAACCCGCGTCGATCATGAGGGCCGAACCGCCCCCGACCACCAGCCCGACCGTGCAGTCCCAGCCGGGAAGGCGGCACCGTCCGACCCGGGGCGTCAATCCCTGCCATCCGCACTCTTCCCAAGTCACCGTCATGCGCCGACGCTAGCTTTAGCTCCCCGCGTGCGGGGTGAGGGAGGGCGTCGGGGGAGGCCGGCGGTCCGGGCGGCGTCGGCGGTCGTGCGTACCGGTCGGTAGTAATCGGCCCGGCCCGTCGGTAGGAAGTGGCCCGACATCGTCGGACAGGTCGGTACGCCCCCGGCACGACATCGCTGGACCGGCCTTGCCGGGGGCGTACCCCACCGCCGTACACTGGGCGGGGAGTGTTGGCACTCGCCCGGGGTGAGTGCCAGGGGAGAGTCACAGGAGAGCGAGCTGGAGGTGTGCGCGGTGCTCAGTGAACGCAGGCTCCAGGTGCTGCGCGCCATCGTCCAGGACTACGTGGGCACCGAGGAGCCGGTCGGTTCCAAGGCGCTCACGGAGCGGCACAACCTCGGTGTCTCCCCGGCGACCGTCCGCAACGACATGGCGGCGCTGGAGGACGAGGGCTTCATCGCCCAGCCCCACACCAGCGCGGGCCGTATCCCCACCGACAAGGGGTACCGGCTCTTCGTCGACAAGCTGGCAGGCGTCAAGCCGATGACCCCGCCCGAGCGGCGCGCCATCCAGAACTTTTTGGACGGCGCCGTCGACCTCGACGACGTGGTGGCCAGGACCGTACGGCTGCTCGCGCAGCTGACACGGCAGGTCGCCGTCGTGCAGTATCCGTCGCTCACGCGGTCGACGGTGCGCCATGTGGAGCTGCTGTCGCTGGCTCCCGCCCGGCTGATGCTCGTGCTGATCACGGACACGGGACGGGTGGAACAGCGGCTGGTCGACTGCCCGGCGCCGTTCGGGGAAACGTCACTGGCGGATCTGCGCGCCCGGCTCAACAGCAAGGTCGCGGGCCGCCGGTTCACCGACGTGCCGAGGCTGGTCGAGGACCTGCCCGAGGCGTTCGACGTCGAGGACCGGGGCACGGTCACGACGGTGCTCTCCACCCTCCTGGAGGCACTCGTCGAGGAGAGCGAGGAGCGGCTGATGATCGGCGGTACGGCCAATCTCACCCGCTTCGGACATGACTTCCCTCTCACCATCCGGCCCGTTCTGGAAGCCTTGGAGGAGCAGGTCGTCCTCCTCAAGTTGCTTGGTGAGGCCGGGGATTCGGGCATGACCGTACGCATCGGTCATGAGAACGCGTATGAGGGACTCAACTCCACGTCCGTCGTCTCCGTCGGTTACGGTTCGGGCGGCGAGGCAGTAGCGAAACTGGGCGTGGTCGGACCTACGCGCATGGACTATCCGGGAACGATGGGAGCGGTACGAGCGGTGGCACGGTACGTCGGACAGATCCTGGCGGAGTCCTGAGTGGCCACGGACTACTACGCCGTTCTCGGCGTGCGCCGCGACGCTTCTCAGGACGAGATCAAGAAGGCGTTCCGGAGGCTCGCGCGCGAGCTGCACCCGGACGTCAATCCCGATCCGAAGACCCAGGAGCGGTTCAAGGAGATCAACGCCGCCTACGAGGTGCTCTCGGACCCGCAGAAGAAGCAGGTCTACGACCTCGGCGGCGACCCGCTGTCCCAGGCGGGCGGCGGAGGCGCGGGCGGCTTCGGCGCCGGTGGCTTCGGGAACTTCTCGGACATCATGGACGCCTTCTTCGGTACGGCGTCCCAGCGGGGCCCGCGGTCGCGTACGCGCCGGGGGCAGGACGCGATGATCCGGCTGGAGATCGACCTCGACGAGGCGGCCTTCGGCACGACGAAGGACATCCAGGTCGACACGGCCGTCGTCTGCACGACGTGCAGTGGCGAGGGCGCGGCCCCGGGTACGACCGCCCAGACCTGTGACATGTGTCGCGGTCGTGGTGAGGTCTCCCAGGTCACGCGGTCCTTCCTCGGTCAGGTCATGACCTCGCGGCCCTGCCCGCAGTGCCAGGGGTTCGGCACGATCGTCCCGAACCCGTGCCCCGAGTGCGCGGGCGACGGGCGGGTGCGGTCGCGGCGGACGCTCACGGTCAAGATCCCGGCCGGTGTCGACAACGGCACGCGGATCCAGCTGGCCGGTGAGGGCGAGGTCGGGCCCGGTGGTGGTCCCGCCGGTGACCTCTACGTGGAGATCCACGAGCTGCCGCACTCGACGTTCCAGCGGCGCGGCGACGATCTGCACTGCACGGTGACGATCCCGATGACGGCGGCGTCCCTCGGCACGAAGGTGCCGCTGGAGACGCTGGACGGTCTCGAGGAGGTCGACATCCGGCCCGGGACGCAGTCCGGGCAGTCGATCCCGTTGCACGGGCGGGGTGTCACGCATCTGCGGGGCGGCGGCCGTGGCGATCTGATCGTCCACGTCGAGGTCCAGACGCCCACGAAGCTCGATCCTGAGCAGGAGGGGCTGCTGCGGCAGCTTGCGGTCCTTCGGGGTGAGGAACGGCCTACGGGGCAGTTCCAGCCGGGGCAGCAGGGCCTGTTTTCGCGGTTGAAGGATGCTTTTAACGGGCGCTGACCGATTTCGTTCGGCTGCGGGTCGTCCGTGGTTGCTCGCGCGGTTCCCCGCGCCCTGAAAGATCAGGGGTCACCCCCTTCTTCTGAGGGGCGCGGGGCTGTGTGGAACTCGCGGCTCCGGGCGCGTGGGCGCGACCAGCCCCCACG
>NZ_JBHVDX010000238.1:0-15231 GCF_042802555.1 Streptomyces sp. NPDC057474
CCTTTGGGGCGCGGGCGGCCCGGCGGGTGGGGCGGGGCCGTGCGGGTGTGCCAGGCCGTCGCTTGGTGCCCTCCTGCTCGGGGGCAAGTGGGGAGCCGTTCTCCGGGCCGCTGTATGCGACGGGCTCGACGCACCGGCACGGCCCCTTCCGTCGCCGGGCGGCTTCTCGCCGTCGTGGCGGTCCCCCCATGCCCGCCGCGACCCGCACTCCACACCCCTCACCTCCCACCTGCTCGTCCGCACTCTTCACCCCCCTTCACTCCGCTCGCTTCCCTCGTCGCCCCCACCCCTCCCCGACGGAACAGCGGGCCCTCGGATTCACCCCAGCCCCCAACCGTCCCGTCCTCAGTCGACGGGATCGGGTGGACCCGCGTCGGGCCCCTGGCCCTCGTCGACGGCATAGGCGAGGAACACCTCGACCATCCGATGGAAGAGCGCGGCGAGTTGGCGGATCCGGTCGGGTGACCAGTCGGCCAGGGCCATGCGCATGCCGACCGCACCGGCTTCCCGGATGCGGTCGACGGCCTGTTGGCCGGTGGGCGTGAGGCGGATGCGCAGGGCGCGGCGGTCGCCGGGGTCGGCGACGCGGGTGACGTAGCCGGCCTTCTCCAACTGCTGTACCTGGCGGGTGACATGGGAGGCCTCGACGTCCAGCCGGCCCGCCAGCTCCCCCGGGCGCAGTGGCTCGGAGTCGGCCACCTGTCGCAGCAGCGCCACCGCGGCCCGGTCCAGCGGCACCCCGGCCAGGGCCATCAGCCGCTCGTGCTGCCGGGCCCTGGTGCTCAGGTAGGTGATCTGCGTCAGAGCCCGTTCGATCTCGATCACTTCCGGGGAGGCGGGATCGGCCGCCGACGGCGATGGGGACATGGACATCACCCTACCCTTCTCGTTGCCTAACTCAAGCAATCCCATTCGGCTCGATTGCTTGACTCAAGTAAGTCACATGTGTTTGCCTAACTCAAGCAAGAGCGACGTACCGGCTCCGAACGGGGCCGGTCGACCGGACGAAGCGATGACCCACCCGAGCCCATGACCCACCCGAGCCCATGGCCCCCGCCGTGGGCGACCAAGGACGGGGGCCGTTCGAGCGGAACGGCCCCGACGCGCCGCACCCGTGGGGACGGGGCCCGGCGCCGCCCCCGGACCCGGCAGCCGATCACCTCCCCCGAACGGCGCCGGGTCCGGGGACACCCCCATGACCCCAGTGCCGAACGCGTACCACCCGAACGCGTACGACCCGAACTCGCTCGACCGCCCCAGCCGCCCCTCCCCCGGCCGAGCGAACACCGCACCACCCGCGACCGCACGGGACCGCCCGAGACGGAAGACAGGACACACCGATGAGGACCTCTCTACGAGCCGGCCTGGCTGGGGCGCTCGCATGCGGCGTGCTGGTCACCGCGATGAACGTCGGGCGGGACGGAGGCGGGGGTGGCGGCGATGCCTCGGCGCCCCCGACGGGCCCGTACATCGCGCCCGGCGACTCCTACACGGCCGGGCCGAACATCCCCGAGCAGAGCGGCACCCCCGCCGGCTGCGAGCGGTCCGGCCGGAACTACCCGGCCCTCGTCGCCGCGGAGTTGAAGATCAAGGCGTCCGACTTCCGCGACGTCAGCTGCGCCGGAGCCACCATCGCCGACCTGTCCGCACCACAGTCCACCGACGACGGCACCAACCCCGCCCAGTTCGACGCCCTGTCCGGCGCGACCCGGCTGGTCACGGTCGGCATCGGCGGCAATGACATCGGCTTCGCCTCCGTGATCCGGCGGTGCGTCACGAGCGGCGTGATGTACCAGGTCACCGGCGGTCAGGACGGCGACGGCGACGCCCCCTGCAAGGAGCGGTACGTGTCCGGGGACGTCGACGAGGTGCGGCGGAAGACCGAGGCGGCGGACGGGCGGCTCGCCCGCGCGTTGGACGAGGTCGAACGGCGAGCGCCGAAGGCACGGGTCTACGTCGTCGGGTATCCGGCGATCCTGCCCTCCGACGGCGGTGGCTGCGACCGCGAGCCGGCTCTCGCCCCCGGTGACACCGCCTTCGTCCGGGACAAGGAGCGGGAACTCAACACCATGCGGCGGCAGCGCGCCGAGGCCACCGGGACGCGGTATGTCGACACATACGGGCCGTCCGAGGGCCACGACGCCTGTTCCGCCGAGGACACCCGCTGGATCGAGCCACTTCTGCCGCGCTCCCCCGCGGCCTCCGTCCACCCCAACGAGCGCGGTGAGCGCGGCATGGCCGACGCGGTCCTGCACGCCCTCGGAGCGCACCCATGAGCCACCGGACCACTGATCGTGGGCCGGTCCGGGCGGAAATCCCCCCGCGCGGCGACCGGCCCACCCGACGAAAGAGGAACAGTTCATGAGCAGTATCGGTCTCGACGGCCGCAGTGTCGTCGTCACGGGCGCCGGTTCGGGTATCGGCCGGGCCGCGGCCCTGAAGTTCGCCGCGGCGGGCGCGAAGGTCCTGGTCGCCGACCTCAACAAGGAGGCCGCCGAGGAGACCCTCAAGGCGATCGAGACGGCCGGCGGCACCGCTCTCGCGGTCGTCGGCGACCTCAGTGACCAGGCGGTCGTCGACGAGGTCATCGAGCGTGCCGTGGAGGCCTTCGACGGGCTGGACGTCCTGGTGAACAACGCCGGGATCATGGACCGGATGTCGGCCCTCGCGGACGTCGACGACGCCGAGTGGGAGCGGGTCATCCGGGTCAACCTGACCGCGCCGTTCCTGCTCACCCGGGCCGCCCTGCCGCACATGCTGAACGCGGGGCGCGGCGCGATCGTCTTCACCGCCTCCGAGGCCGGACTGCGCGGCAGCGCGGCCGGTGCCGCCTACACCGCGTCGAAGCACGGCGTCGTCGGCCTGGTGAAGAACCTGTCGGTGATGTACCGCAAGCAGGGCATCCGGGCCAACGCGATAGCCCCCGGCCCCACGATGACCAACATCCAGGTGGACGCCGACCAGCAGGCCCACGGCCCCGGGGTCATCGGCGGGCTGATCGGCGCCAACATCGGGCGCCTCGGCACGGCCGAGGAACAGGCCGACGCGATCGTCTTCCTCGCCTCCGACGCGGCCGCCTTCGTCAACGGCGTTGTCCTGCCCGTCGACGACGCCTGGGCCGCCGTCTGACAGCCCCGGCCCAGGCCCTCGCCCACGGCTGACCCCGGTCGGGTCATGTCTCCCCGGAATCCGTCCGGGGCCGGCCCCGACCGGCAACACCCCGCTCCGCACACCCACGCGGCGCCACCTCTTCCCCGGTTCCTCCAGAAAGTGAGTCTCCCCATGGCGACGATGAAGTCCGTCCGGACCGCCGGTGTCGGCAAGGTCGAGGTCGTGGACGTCGAGCGCCCCGTGCCCGGCCCCAACGACGTGCTCGTACGCGTCCGCGCCTGCGGCATCTGTGGCACCGACGTCACCTTCCTGCACATGGGGGGCATGCCCGCCCGTGGTCACCAGGGCGGTGAGATGGTGCCGGTACCGCTCGGCCATGAGCCGGCCGGCGAGATCGTCGAGGTCGGCGCCGAGGTCACCGGCCTCGGGGTTGGGGACCGGGTGGTCGTCAACCCGCAGGACGCGCCGACCGGCATCATCGGCTGCGGCGGAAAGTACGGCGGGATGAGCGAGTACCTGCTGATCGAGGACGCCGAGGTCGGCAAGGGCGTGGCGGTCTTCCCCGACTCCGTGCCCTTCGACATCGCCTCCCTCAACGAGCCCATGGCCGTGGCCCGGCACTGCGTCAACCGTTCCGAGGCGGGGCCCGATGACAAGGTCGTCGTCTTCGGTGCCGGGCCCATCGGCCTGGGCGCGGCCATCTGGCTCAAGCTGCGCGGTGTGCGGCACGTGGTCGTGGCCGATGTGATCCCCTCCCGGCTGGAGAAGGCACTGGCCGTGGGTGCGGACGCCGTCGTCAACTCGGCCGAGGAGGACGTCGCCGCGCGCCTGACCGAGCTGCACGGCCAGGCCGCCAACGCGCTCGGCCAGCCCCGGCCCGGCACCGACATCTTCATCGACGCGGCCGGTGTCCCCGCCGTGTTCAACACCGTGGTGGGCTCGGCCAAGTGGGGCGCGAAGCTCGTCATGGTCGCCGTGCAGAAGAAGGGCTCGGAGATCGACCTCGGCGGCATGCTCCGCAGCGAGCTGACCCTCATCGCCTCCCAGGGCTACCCCACCGAGATCTTCGAGGTCACCCCCGAGATCGTCGAGCACCACGAGCGCTTCGCCAAGCTCATCAGCCACCGGGTGCCCGCCGCCGATGTCGACCAGGCCTTCGAGCTGGCGCTGACACCGGGGGCGGCCGAGAAGGTGGTCGTGACGTTCGACGAGTAGGCGTCTTGGGCTTCTTGGGCTTCTTGGGCTTCTTGGGCTTCTCACTGTGAGAGGGGCCTGCCACCGGATGTCGCCGGTGGCAGGCCCTTCCGCCGTACGAGGCCTCGGGCAGCCGTACGAAGGCGCGCGGCTCTCACCAGGCCACGAACAGCCCGTAGAGGTCGCAAGCCGATGTCGGGGACGGTGGTCGGGGTGCACTGCCATGAGCGCTGCTGATCTTGACTGCCAGGCCCGGACTTTGTCCGGCTGCATCCCTCCGCTCCTGGTCCAGGCAACCACGACCAGCTGGCCGATCTGTTGACGAGGCACGACCGGATCGAGGAACTACGGGCGTACGCAGCGTCCGAGAGGGAAGATCGTGATTCTCTCGGCTCGCCTCAGCGCGAGGAACTACTGTCGCGAGCATGGTCGAACACGATGCCTTCAGCGTCACCCGCGAGGCCTACGACGCCGCCGCCCCCACCTATGCGCAGCTGTTCCGCGACACGCTGCGTGACAGTCCCCTGGACCGTGCGATCCTGGGTGCCTTCGCCGAGGTCATACGCGCGAGTGGGGACGGTCAGGTCGCGGACCTGGGGTGTGGGCCCGGCCATATCACCGCTCATCTGGACGAGCTGGGGCTGGCGGCGTTTGGTGTCGATGCCTCTCCTGCGATGATCAATTTGGCTCGACAGGCCTGTCCGGGCCTGCGGTTCGACGTGGGCTCGATGGCCGCGTTGAACATCGCTGACGGCGTGCTGGGCGGCGTACTCTCACGTTGGTCCATCATCCACACTCCGCCGCAGGAACTCCCCGCCATCCTGGCGGAGTTCCATCGTGTGCTGAAACCTGGCGGCCACCTTCTGGTCTGCTTTTCGGCAAGCGATGATGCGTCTCACCCGACGCAGGTCTTCGATCACACAGTCGCGCCGGCCTACCGGTGGTCGCCTGATCACCTCGCCGCGCTGCTGCGCAGGTCCGGGTTGGCCGAGGTGGCCCGGATGGTTCGCGAGCCCCAGCCCACCGACCGAAGGCAGTTCCAGGACATTCAACTGCTCGCCCGCAAAGTCTAGGCAGGGGCTGCCCGACCGACCACACGACCGCATCCAACCTGACGGACGGGGAGCCGTCAGGCTCCAGGCGGCGGCTCATGATCAGGGCTGGAGTCCTTCGACCTCGCCGAGTCGACCTTCCCGCTCGGCCTCGGCGATGCGGGCGATGCGGGCGATGCGGGCGATGCGGGCGATGCGGGCGATCAGGTTGTCGCGGATCCCCTCCCATCGGGCGCTGGCGCTCGTGTTGCGAGTCCAGCTGGGCGAGCTTGTCTTCTGTACGTTCGTTCGAGCAGCGCGAGCGTAGCGAGGGCGATCACGTCGGCCGTCGTCTCGTGCCCGGCGAGGGGCAGCAGGGCGCCCACTTCACCCATTCCGTCGGGAGTTCAGGCGTCCGGAGGTGATCGGGCGAACCGAGGCGGATCTTCCAGGTCGAGCAACTGACTCAACCATGACCGGGATTCGGCCACCGGCGGCACGGCAACCGGCCGGGCGGCTACTTGTTGTTCAGGTAGGCCAGCACGGCCAGCACCCTGCGGTGTCCGGTGTCGCTGGTCGGCAGGCCGAGCTTCAGGAAGACGTTGCCGATGTGCTTGCTGACCGCGCGTTCGGTGACGACCAGGGTCCTGGCGATGGTGGCGTTGTCGTGTCCCTCGGCCATCGCCTTCAGCACCTCGCGCTCGCGCGGGGTGAGCGAGTCGAGCGGTGAGTCCCGGCGGCGGGTCAGCAGCTCGGTCACCACCTCGGGGTCGAGCGCGGTGCCGCCGGCCGCGACCCGGTCGAGCGCGTCCAGGAACTCGTCGACCCGGCCGACCCGGTCCTTGAGCAGATAACCGACCCCGCTCGCGCCCCCGCCGAGCAGTTCGGCGGCGTACGACTCCTCCACGTACTGCGAGAGGACCAGCACCGGCAGGCCGGGGATCTTCTGGCGGGCCTCCAGGGCGGCGCGCAGACCCTCGTCGCGGAAGCCGGGCGGCATCCGGACGTCCAGGACGGCGACGTCCGGGCGGTGCTCCAGCAGTGCGGGGAGGACCTCGGGGCCGCTGCCCGCGACGGCCGCCACCTCGTGTCCGGCCGAGGTCAGCAGCAGGACCAGGCCCTCTCTCAACAGGGCGTTGTCCTCGGCGATCACCACACGCACGGCAGTCCCACCTCTGTCCTCGACCGCCGCGTACGCGATGTCCCCGGATCGGCCGATGATTCCGTTTCGCTCACCATACGCAGGGCAGCTCCACCTCGATCACCGTGGGCCCCCCGAGGGGGCTGGTCACGGCCGTGCTCCCGTCGAGCGCGGCGACCCGCCGCCGCATACCGAGGAGTCCGGATCCACCCATCGCGGAGGCGGCGCCGGCAGGGGTGTAGGGGCCGTTCCTCGCGGAAGCCGAGCCTGTGCCCCCGGCGCCGTCTTCGGCGCCGCCCCGGCCGTCGTCGCGCACCAGGACTCGGACGCCCCGGGCTGTGCGGGCGAGGTGGATCTCGGCGTGGTCGCAGCCGCTGTGTTTGGCGACGTTGGTGAGGGCCTCGGCGACGACGAAGTACGCGGCGGCCTCCACCGCGGCGGGCGGGCGCGGGCCGTCGGCAGCCTCCAACCCGCGTACATCCACGGTCACTTCGAGGCCGCTGCTCGCCGCCAGGGCCCGTACGGCGCCGGCCAGGCCCCGGTCGGTGAGGATCGGCGGGTGGATGCCGCGCACGACGTGCCGGAGTTCGGTCAGCGCGGCCTCGGCCTGCTCCTGCGCGTCGAGCAGCAGCTTGCGCGCGGCCTCCGGGTCGCGGTCGTACACGCGCTGGGCCAGCCCGATCCGCATGGACAGCGAGACCAGGCGGGCCTGGGCGCCGTCGTGCAGGTCCCGTTCGATACGGCGGAGTTCGGCACCGTGGGCGGCGATCGCGTCGGCCCGGGTCGCCGTCAGCTCCTCCACCCGTTCGGCGAGGCGGGCCTTCGGGGACGGCTTGAGCAGGGTTTCGGACCAGTGGGCGTCGAGGTCGGCGAGACGGCTGATCAACGGCAGGACGAGGGCTTCACGGCGGAGCAGTCCGCACCACACGCCGTCGACGACGAGGCCCAGCGGCCACAGGGGCACCGCGAGGAAGAAGAGGGCGCCGTAGACGTAGTACGCGAGCATCCAGCGGGCGTCGGTGTGGGTGCCGGGGTCGCGGACGGCGATACGCAGGCGTTCGCGCAGGGTGCCCTCGATCGGCTGGTAGGCCTCGGGGACGGCGCGGCCGGTCCAGGCGGTCACCTGGTGGCGTTTCGCGCCGGCGATACGGCGGATCAGCGTCACGGTCTCGGGCAGCATCCAGGCGCCCACCACGGCGAGCGTGGCGATCGCGGTGATCAGCAGCACCGTGATGAAGAGGTACATGCCGAAGGCCATCGCGGCGGCGATGACCAGCTGGAGCGTCGCCCGCACGGCCTGCCGCACCGTCTTGCCCATGCCGATCAGACTAGGCGACCCGCCGGGGCGGGCGCGGCACGGGTGGGGCCCCCGGACAGCGCGCCTCCCAGGCTGACGTCCCCTACGCCCGGACCACGGCCAGCGGCAGTCGGACCGTGAACGTCGTCGTGCCCGGTTCGCTGGTCAGGTCGATGGTGCCGCCGTGGGCGCGGACCAAAGAGCTGGCGACGGCGAGGCCGAGGCCGCTGCCGCCCCGGTCGCGGCTGCGGGCCTTGTCGACGCGGTAGAAGCGGTCGAAGACGCGCTCCTGGTCGTCGGCCGGGATGCCGGGCCCTGAGTCGGTGATCCGCACCTCGGCCGTGCCGGAGGCAGCCGCGCCGGAGTCGACGGACACCTCCAGGCGGACCTCCGTGCCGCGCGGGGTGTGCACGGCGGCGTTGGTGAGGAGGTTGTCGAGGACCTGGCGGAGGCGCAGCGGGTCGAGGCGCAGCCGTACAGGGGCGGAGCCGGTCGTCACGGTCAGCGGATGGCCGGGGTGACCCGCGCGGAAGGCGTCCGCCGCCTGGAGCGACAGCTGCACCAGGTCGGCCTCCTCCAGCCGCAGCGGGGTCTCCACGTCGGCGGCGTCGAGGCGGGCGAGCATCAGCAGGTCGTCCAGCAGGTAACCCATGCGGGCGGCCTCGGCGCGCAGCCGGGCCAGGTGTTTGTCGCGTTCCTCGGGGCTGTGGGCGGCGGCGTACTGGAAGAGGTCGGCGTAGCCGCGTACCGACATCAGAGGGGTGCGCAGCTCGTGCGAGGCGTCGGCGACGAAGCGGCGCAGGCGCTGTTCGGCCTCGGTGCGGACGGCGAGCGCGTCGTCGATGTGCTCCAGCATCGTGTTGAAGGCGGTGCGCAGTTCCTCGACCTCGGGGCCGCCGTCGCGGTTGTCGTGGCGCATCGGCAGCCGCGCCGAATCCGTCAGGTCGTGCGAGGTGATGCCGCGGGCGGTGTGCGCCATGTCGCCCAGCGGTTTCAGTCCGCGCCGCAGCATGGCCCGGCCGAACACCACGAGCGCCATCAGGGCGAGGACGAAGGTGACGACCTGGACCGTGATCAGCTGACCCACGGTGTCCTCGATGTCGTCCATCGGCGCGGCGCTGACCAGGACCACGCCGGGCTCGACCTCACAGGCCCGCAGCCGGTACTGGCCCTGGCCCTTGAGGTGCTCGGTGCGGGTGACCTCCGTGCCCTCGACGGTCAGAGCCTTGGCCACGAGGGTGAAGTCGTCGATGTCCTTGGGAACGTCGGCGGGGTCCTCGGGCTTCTGGAGCACCGGGGTGCCGTCCGAGGTGTCGTACACCGCGTAGTACCAGCGGTAGTACTTCTTGCCCTCGAGCGTGCCGTAGTCCGCGATGCTCTTGGACTGGGCGATCTGGGCGATCTTCAGCTGCTCGTTGAGCTGCGCGGACAGGTAGTCGCGCATGTACATGGTCAGCGTGCTGCCGACGACGGCGAACACGACGAGGGCCAGGGCGCCGAGGCCGAGGGCCAGCCGGGTGCCGAGGCGCATCCCGCGGTAGCTCTGTCTGAGCCGGGCGATCACTCGGTGGCCTGTCGCAGCACGTAGCCGAATCCCCGGACGGTGTGGATGAGCGGTTCACCGGTGTCGTCGAGTTTGCGGCGCAGCCGGCTGACGACCAGCTCGACGACGTTGGAGCGGCCGCCGAAACCGTACTCCCAGACGTGGTCGAGGATCTGTGCCTTGGTGAGGACGGTCGGGGACTTGCGCATGAGGTAGCGCAGGACCTCGTACTCGGTGGGCGTGAGGGTGAGCAGCTTGTCGCCGCGGCGGACCTCGCGGGTGTCCTCGTCCATCGTCAGGTCCGCGACCTGGAGCACGGAGCGCTGGAAGGTGGGCCCGGCGCTGCGGCGCAGCACGGTGCGCAGCCGGGCCATCAGCTCCTCCACCGCGAACGGTTTGACCAGGTAGTCGTCGCCGCCCCGGGTGAGGCCGGCGACCCGGTCGGCGACGCCGTCGCGGGCGGTCAGGAACACCACGGGCACCATCGTGCCGGACCGGCGCAGCCGGTCGAGCACGCCGAAGCCGTCCACGCCCGGCAGCATCAGGTCCAGGACCACGATGTCGGGATGGAACTCGGCCGCCTGCCTGAGCGCCTCCTCACCGGAGTGCGCCGTGACGGCGTCCCAGCCCTCGTAGCGGGCGACGGTCGCCACCAGGTCAGCGATGGGGGGATCGTCGTCCACCACGAGAAGTCGCACTTTTTCCACGTGCTCATAGTGCGCTACCGATCGCATCGCGCCATAGTCGCTCACAGTTTGGCAGCCGATCGATAAAAACTTGAAAGTTGTCCGACAGCAAAACGACAGCGCTCACCGGAGAAGCTCGTATCCCCCACCCGATCAAGGAGCGCTCCCCGTGACCACTGTCCAACAACCCCCCACGGCGGTCAGCCGCTCGGGAGCGCGCCCCAAAGTGGTCGCCCGCACCGGTCTGTACACGGTGCTGGCGGCGAACGTGGCGGTGGTGACCTTCTTCTTCGTCCAGGCCGGCTTCGCCTCGAACGCCCTCATCGTGCTGGGCCGGCTGACCGGCCTGTACGGCGCGCTCCTGATGGCCTTCCAGTTGCTGCTGGTGGCCCGGCTGCCGTGGTTCGACCGGCGCATCGGCATGGACCGGCTGACCTCCTGGCACCGCTGGACCGGCTTCTCGGTGCTGTGGCTGCTGGTCGCGCACGGCGTCTTCATCAGCTTCGGTTACGCCCAGTCCTCGGACATGGACCCGCTCAGCCAGCTGGTCGACCTCGCCGAGACCGTCGAGGGAGTACTGCGCGCGATCGTCGCGCTGGGCATCATCATCATGATCGGCGTGGTCTCGGCCCGCTTCGCCCGGCGCAGGCTCGCCTACGAGACCTGGCACTTCATCCACCTGTACACCTACGTCGCGGTGGTGCTGGCCTTCACGCACCAGGTCGCGGCGGGTACGTCGTTCGCCTCGTCGGAGACCGCGACGGCGTACTGGTACGTGCTGTGGGGCGTGGCCCTGGCTTCGGTGTTCGTGGGCCGACTGGTGCTCCCGCTGTGGCGCAACTGGCGCCACCAGCTGCGCGTCACGGCGGTCGTCCCCGAGGCCGACAACGTCGTCTCGATCTACCTGACCGGCCGCGACCTGGACCGGATGCCCGCGCGGGCCGGACAGTTCTTCCTGTGGCGCTTCCTGACCCGGGACCGCTGGTGGCAGGCCAACCCGTTCTCGCTGTCGGCCGCGCCCGACGGCAAGCAGCTGCGGCTGACCGCGAAGGCGGCCGGCGAGGGCTCCGCCGCCCTGCGGCACGTGAAGGTCGGCACCCGCGTCTTCGCCGAGGGCCCGTACGGCGCCTTCACCGCGATGCACCGCACCCGGCCGGAGTCCGTGCTCATCGCCGGCGGCGTCGGCGTCACCCCCATCCGGGCCCTGCTGGAGGAGATCCAGGGGCACGCCGTGGTCATCTACCGGGTGGCCGCGAAACAGGACGCCGTCCTCTACAACGAGCTCCAGCAGCTCGCCTTCGACAAGGGCGCCGAGCTGCACCTGGTCTCCGGCCCCGCCAGCCCCGACCTGCTGGCGCCGCGCGAGCTGCAGCGCATGGTGCCGGACATCACCGACCGGGACGTGTTCCTGTGCGGGCCGCCGCCGATGATGAACGCGGTCCTGGGCAGCCTGCGCGAGCTGGACGTGCCCAAGCCGCAGATCCACTTCGAACGCTTCAGCCTGGCTGGATGAGGGACACGAGGAAAGCACTGTGAAACGAGTCATACCCGCCCTGGTCCTGAGCGCCGCCGCGCTGGTCCCCGTCTGGCGTTACGCCCCCTCGACCGACACGACGTCCACGACGACGACCGCCGAGTCGACCCCGTCGGCCTCCGCGTCCGCCGCGGCGGGCTCCAACGCGGTCTCGGGCACGACGATCGACACCGAGAAGGGTCCCGTCCAGGTCCAGGCGACCTTCCAGGGCGAGAAGATCACCGCCGTCAGGATGCTCCAGCAACCGGACCATCCGCAGACCGAGGCGGCGGTGCCGGTACTGATCGAGGAGACGCTGGAGGCGCAGAGCGCCGACATCGACACCGTCTCCGGCGCCACCATCACCAGCGACGGCTACCGGAAGTCGCTCCAGGCCGCGATCGACGAGAACGAGAAGTCGGTGTCCTCCTCGGCCGCCGGGTCCTCCTCGGCCTCCGCTTCCGCTTCGGGGAACTCGGAGGACTCGGCGGCGTCGGAGGAGAGCGCGAGCCAGACCGTCGCGGGCTCGACGGTCGGCACCTCCAAGGGTGACGTCCAGGTCCAGGTGACCTTCGAGGGCGACAAGATCACCGCCGTGGAGATGCTGAAGCAGCCGAACCACCCGCAGACCGAGGCGGCCGTCCCGGTGCTGATCAAGGAGACCCTGGCGGCGCAGAGCGCCGACATCGACACCGTCTCCGGCGCCACCATCACCAGCGACGGCTACCGGGAGTCCATCCAGGCCGCGATCGACGCGAAGGCCTGATCCGGTGCGCCGCGTCGAACACATCATGGGGTTCCCGATCTCGCTGCTCGTCGAGGGCAACGAAAACGACAGCGAGAACGACGGCGAGAACGGGGTGATGACCGCCGAGGCCGCGGAGCCGGCGTTCGACTGGCTGCGCGAGGTCGACGCACGGTTCAGCCCGTTCCGCGCCGACAGCGAGGTGTCGCGGCTGGACCGGGGTGAGCTGGCACGGGACGAGGTCAGCCGGGACCTGGCCGAGGTGTTGGCCCTCTGCGAGGAGTACCGGGTGGCGACGGGCGGCGCGTTCGACGTACGGCTGCCGGGGCGTGGGCTCGATCCCTGCGCGATGGTGAAGGGATGGGCTGTGCAGCGGGCGGCGGAGCTGCTGACGGATCTGGGCGCGAAGCGGCTCTGCCTCAACGCGGGTGGTGACGTGGCCGCGACCGGTGGGCCGTGGCGGGTGGGCGTACGCCACCCGGAACGGGCCGACCGCCTCTGTACGGTCCTGTCCCTCACGGACGGGGCGGTCGCGACCTCCGCCCGCTACGAGCGCGGCGACCACATCCTCGACGGCCGCACGGGCCGGCCGGCGACGGGCCTCCTGAGCCTCACGGTGGTGGCCCCGTCCCTCACCGAGGCCGACGCGACCGCGACCGCCGCGTTCGCGATGGGCGCGGAGGGCATCGAGTGGGCCGCGTCCCGGGAGGGCTGCGAGATCTTCGCGGTCGACGCGCGGCAGCGGGTCTTCCGGACACCGGGGTTGCCGGTGGCGGCCTGAGGAGGGGTGCCTGACGGGGGCGCCTCATGGAGAAGGGCCCGGGGTTCGCGACCCGCACCAGGAGTTCCTGGCGCTGGACGCCGCCGACCTGGGCACGGGGGTACTGCACGGCATGCCGGTCAGCAGCAGCGCCGGCCGTACCGCGCTCGCCTCCTCGGCGGGCGCCCGCAGCCAGGCGTACGCGCTCGTCCCGGGCGTCGCGGTCCTCGCCGTCCTGCTCTCCCTCGGCTCGCCGCTGACCCGCACCCCGTCGGCCGTGCCGGGCACGGTCGTCGTCCACGCCGCCGCCCGCATGGTCGACCTGGCCGGCTTCCGACGGCTGGCCGCGTACCGGCACCGGGAGCTGCTCCTCGCGGTCGGCTGTCTGGCCGGTGTGCCGGCCCGGGGCATCCTGTACGGCGTCCTGGTGGCCGTCGGCCTGTCGGTGGCCGAGCTGCTGACCAGGACGGCCCGTCCCCACGACGCCGTGGAAGGGCTGGTGCCGGGTGCGGCCGGCATGCACGACGTCGACGACTACCCCGAGGCCCGGACGATCCCTCTACTGGATCAGGATGGCCAGTGAAGAAGTCGTCCAGTGTCGACACCGACACCCCGCCAGGGTGTCCGACCGGCCTCTGCCTCACCCAGAACGGCGACGCCATCGACGGCTACATGAATGCCGTCGACGCAGCGACCACCCAACGGGGCTCCTCGTCCACCGCCACGACTCCCCGCTCTTCTTCGCCGACGCGGAGGACTTCCGCCGCCGGGCCCTCGCCGCGGTCGACGAACAGGAGCAGCGCGGAGAGACCGTGCGCTGGTTCCTGCTCAACACCGAGGCCAACGTCGAGGTCGACATCACCGCCCCCTGGACGCGGTCGAGGAACTCCGCCGCGAGCTGACCCGGCACGGCGTCGTCTTCGCCCTCGCCCGCGCGAAGGCAGGACCTGCTCGACGAGCTGGAGGCGTACGGACTCGCCAAGTCGGTCGGCGGCGACCTGATCTTCCCGACGCTGCCGACCGCCGTGGCCGCGTACCGGGCGTGGTGCCGCGACCGGACCCGGAGCCACGGCCGACAGCCCACCACCTCCGCCCCGCCCCTCCCCTCCCCGAAATCCCGTTGCGGTCCCCGCCCCCGCCCCCCGACAGTGACCCCATGACGACGACGCACACCACCCCCCTGCCGCCCGGCCTGACCGTACGCCCGGCGACGCTCGACGACGCGGAAACGGTGTGCGCGCTGCTCAACGAGATCGACCTGCTGGAGATCGGCCGCGCCGGGACCGAACTGGGTGAGGTGCAGGCCGACCTGAAGCATCCGGAGGCGGACCTGGAGCGTGACTCCTGGCTGCTGTTCGACGGGGACCGGCTGGTGGCGTACGGGCTGCTGTGGGACGAGTCCGGCGGCGAACGCGTCGACATGGACCACTACGCGCTGCCGGACCAACCGCTCGGCGCGCTGCACCTGTTCGACCTCATGGAGGCCCGGGCGGCGGAGCGCGCGGCGGCCAACGGGGCGGACCGGGCCGTCGTGCACATGCATCTCAACATCGCGCCCACCATGGACCTGGACGCGTTGCGCGGGCGCGGCTGGCGCGCGGTCCGCCGCTACAACGTCATGGCCCGCCCCCTGTCCCCCACCGAGCCGCTGCCGACGCCCCCGCCCGGCGTCACCCTGCGCTCCTGTACCGCCGAGCCGGACCGCAGGCAGGCCCACGCCCTGCTGCAGGCGGCATTCGTCGACCACTTCGACTTCCAGCCGCGTACGTACGAACAGTGGCTGGACGACATCGACGCCGAGCACGTCGACTGGTCGCTGATCTGGATAGCGCACGTCGACGGTCTAGGCGACGCGGCGGCTGTGCGGTCGCGCAACGACCGATCCGGCATGGCCTGGATCGCCAACATCGGCGTCCTGCGCGAGGCCCGCGGCCGCGGCCTCGGGAGCCTGCTGCTCGGCCACACCTTCGGTCACTACGCGGCGCTGGGCCGCGACCGCATCGGCCTCGGCGTCGACACCGACAACAGCACCAACGCCCTCGCCCTCTACGAACGGCATGGCATGAAGCTGGACTTCGCGGTCGACACCTGGGAGCTGGTACGCCCCGTGGAGCGCACCCCGGCCGACTGACCCGGGCGGCAGGAGGCGAAGGGCGGCACATCGAACGCCCCGGCAGGTCGAACGCGAAGCCCCCGTTCCTACTGGGAAC
>NZ_JBHVDX010000239.1:0-15190 GCF_042802555.1 Streptomyces sp. NPDC057474
GGGGGCCCGCCCGCCCGGGGGGGGGGGTGCGCGCCCCCCCCCGACCGGATCGGTGTGCCGCACGCCCCGGGGGGTTTGGGGCGGGCGGCCATCCGATCGGTGAGGAGATCCGGAGCCGGAAGCTCCGGGTGTGTGCGCGAGGGCACGACCAGGGCGAAGCTGGGGAGGCCCCGACCCGGTGTCACCCACAGTCCCCTGTGGGCGGGGTGTATCTCTCATCTGCATCAGAACCTACGGCAGGGAGTGCGGTGATGACAGGTGGAATCGCGGCCCATCATGCACCTTGCACACCTTCTTCACGCCCTCTGACGCTTGTCCACAGGGACCGGAATCCGGGATCGGATTCCGGTTCCGGGAAGCGTGGGACGTCGGAGGCTGATGGGAGATTCCGTATGCGAGCGCCCCGCAAAAGGGGCGCTCAGCGCCGTTCGTCGTGCGTCAGATGAGGGTGAACGCCTGCTCGATGATGTCGAGGCCCTCGCTCAACAGGTCCTCGCCGATGACGAGCGGCGGCAGGAAGCGCAGCACGTTGCCGTAGGTGCCACAGGTCAGGACCAGCAGGCCCTCCTGGTGGCAGGCCTTCGCCAGCGCGGCGGTCGCCTGCGGGTCGGGCTCCTTCGTCGTACGGTCCTTGACCAGCTCGATGGCGATCATGGCGCCGCGGCCGCGGATGTCGCCGATGGCGTCGAACTTCTCGGCCATGGCGGTGAGGCGGGCCTTCATGACCGCCTCGATGTTCTTCGCCCTGGCGTTGAGGTCCAGCTCCTTCATCGTCTCGATCGAGCCGAGCGCGCCCGCGCAGGCGACGGGGTTACCGCCGTAGGTGCCACCCAGGCCGCCCGCGTGCGCCGCGTCCATGATCTCCGCGCGCCCGGTCACGGCGGCGAGCGGGAGACCACCGGCGATGCCCTTGGCGGTGGTGATCAGGTCCGGGACGATGCCCTCGTCCTCGCACGCGAACCACTGCCCGGTGCGGCAGAAACCGGACTGGATTTCATCAGCGACGAAGACGATGCCGTTGGCGGAGGCGAACTTGCTGATCGCGGGCAGGAAGCCCTTGGCCGGCTCGATGAAGCCGCCCTCGCCGAGCACCGGCTCGATGATGATCGCGGCGACGTTCTCCGCGCCGACCTGCTTGGAGATCTGGTCGATGGCCTGCGCGGCGGCCTCCGGGCCGGCGTTCTCCGGCCCGGTCGGCCAGCGGTAGCCGTACGCCACCGGGACGCGGTACACCTCGGGGGCGAAGGGGCCGAAGCCGTGCTTGTACGGCATGTTCTTCGCGGTCAGCGCCATGGTGAGGTTGGTGCGCCCGTGGTAGCCGTGGTCGAACACGACCACGGCCTGTCGCTTGGTGTACGACCGGGCGATCTTCACGGCGTTCTCGACGGCTTCGGCGCCGCTGTTGAACAGCGCGGACTTCTTGGCGTGGTCGCCGGGGGTCAGCTCGGCGAGGGCCTCGGCGACCGCGACGTAGCCCTCGTACGGAGTGACCATGAAACAGGTGTGCGTGAAGTCCTGGAGCTGGGCGGTCGCCCGGCGGACCACGGCCTCCGCGCTCGCGCCGACGCTCGTGACGGCGATGCCCGAGCCGAAGTCGATCAGCCGGTTGCCGTCGACGTCCTCGATGATGCCGCCGCCCGCGCGCGCGGTGAACACCGGCAACACCGACCCCACCCCCGCCGCGACCGCGGCGACACGACGAGCCTGCAGCTCCTGGGACTTCGGTCCGGGGATGGCGGTGACTACGCGGCGCTCCTGGGGAAGCGGCGGAAGGGCGGTCATGGGGGCTCCCTGGTGATCGTGCGTGTGTACGACATGGGGCGTACGGGGGCGGGTCGGCGCTCGCGCCGACCGGTGAGGATGTTTTCGGACGCTTGCCTTCTTTTCTCGCAGGCTAGGGCGGCGACCGGAGGGTGGGCATGCTCCATGTGGGCGTTGTCGAGGGTTCGTCTTGTCCGCGGTGGACATGGAGGAACGGTGGGCACGGGTGTGGGCGCCCGGCGGCGTAATACGGTGAGCACAGGGATCCACCCGGCCGCGTAAACGGTGAACTCCCCTTGCGGGAGCGTTAGATTGGCTCGCTGATGGTGGACGGAACGGCTGGTCAGGGGGCAAGCGCGATGAACAGCGACGGAACGCGGGACGCGCGGGGCACGCATGCGAATCCCGTGCCGCGTCCGGCGGGGTCACCCGAGAGACCAGAGATGCCCCCTCGGCCCGCGCGCGCACCAGGTGTTCCTCCGATGCCGGACGGGTCTTCCTTTCTCGCCTGGCTGCGGACACCGCGGCCGGACGCGGCACCAGGCGTGTGGCGGTTCGGGCACACGCCTCGACCTGACGAGGAACCCGAGGAGATCCCGAAACGACAGCTCCTCGGCGGGGCCCTCATCGCCTTCCTGGTGGGTTGGCTCGTCTGGTCCCTGCTGCAGAACGGCTATCTCGGCTACTGGTGGTGGATCCCACTCGACCTGATCGCTCCCGACTCCTGGCAGGGCTCCTCCGGTGAGGGCGGCGCAGTCGGCGGATACATCCTTTACGAGGGGTACAAGCTGCTGGTTGCCCTGATGATCCTGGTCGGAGTCGCGCGGCTCGGCCGCTGGGGCGAGGTGTGGCGGCGCTACGTCGCCCCGCGCTTCCGCAGTCGGCCGCCGGAGCAGGCGGCCCCCGCAGCCCAGGACGACCCCGCCCAGTGGAACCAGCTTCGGGAGGCCGGGGCCGTCGAAGCCGCGGACCGGCTGGTTGCCGAGGCGCGGTCCGGGCTCATGCGGGATGTCGATCATGCGCGGATCGTGCGGGCGTGGCAGGGCGTGCGGAGCGGTCGGCACAGTCTGGCGACGTTCACCGGCGCGGTGCTGAAGGACGGCGCGGCGGCCTGTCTGCATCCCTCCGGGGAGCGGGACCTGCCCGGCCGTCTCGCCAAGCACGACATGGTCACCGGGCAGGTCCGCCTGGGCGGCACCGTCGACGACCCGCGCAACCCGTACGCCTACCGGGGCACGGGCCTCGCCCTGGGCCCCGAACTGCTCGGCACGTCCCTGCTGGCCGTCGGGCCCGCCGGATCAGGCAAGACCGGCAGCCTGGTCTGGCCCGTCGCCGAGTCGCTCTGTCTGCACGCGCTCGCCGGGCGGGCCGCGGTGGTGGTCGTGAGCGCGGCGGGGGCGGGACTCGGACCGGCAGACGCGTACGACGTCGTCGTGCGGATCGGGAGCCCGGAGTCCGTGTACGACCTCGACCTGTACGGGGGGACCACGGACCCCGACGAGGCCGCGGCCGTCCTCGCGGAGGCGCTCGTCGGCGACCTGGCCGACCCGCACCCCGGCGGCGACAGCCGGCGCTCCACGACGGTGCTCGCCCAACTGCTCGGGCCGTTCCGGGCGGTGCACGGGCGGTTCCCGTCGGTGCCGCAGCTGCGGCAGCTGCTGGATGGCGCTCCCGGCCCGCTGGGCGAGCTGCGCAAGGCCCTCCAGGACGCCGGGCAGGAGTCGCTGCTGCGGGAACTGGACGCGCGGGAACGCCAGCTCGGACACCCCGGCGACGTCAGCGGCGTACTGGCCGACCGGGTCGCCCTCCTCGACCGGCCCGCCTTCGCCGGGTTCTTCGACACCTCCGGCCAGTCCCGGCCCTTCTCCCTCCGGGCGCTCGACCACCCCGTAAGGGTCCGTATCGACCTCCCCGAGCGCGGCCACGCCGACGCCTCGCGCATCCTGGCGCGGCTGGTGCTCGCCCAGTTCACCGCGAGCGTCGCCGTACGGGAGGACCGGTCCTTGTTCGCCTGCCTCGTGCTGGACGACGCCTCGGGGGTCGTCACCCCCGAGGCCGTACGCGGCATCCAGCGGCTGCGGTCCGCCAACGCGGGCACGGTCCTCACCCTCCGCACCCTCGACGACGTGCCCCGGCCGTTGCGTGGGCCGCTCCTCGGTGCCACCGGCTGCCGGATGGCGCTGTCCGGGCTCACCCCGTGGGACGGGCAGGACTTCGCCGAAGTCTGGGGCAAGGAGTGGACCGAGGCCCGGGACGTCACCGACCGGCAGATCATCGCCGACTCCCCGGCGGGCAAGGCCTGGCACGCGCTGCGCCGCGTGATCACCGGCCATGCGCCCACCGCCAGGGCCGTGACCGTACGTCAGGTCGAACGAGAACGGTGGTCCGCCTCCGAACTGGCGCACGGCGTGCCGCCGGGCCACGCCGTGCTGTCGCTGACGAACGTGCGGGGCGAGCACGCGCCGCCGTTGCTGGTGGATCTGCGGGGTTGAGTGGGGCCGGCTCGGAGCGGTCGGTGGCGGCGTTCGGTTTGAGCCATTCGGTGTGCGGTGCGAGGGGCTTGTGACCGTACGGTGAGGCAGAATCGGGGCAGGCCGTTCATACGTGGCGGCCAAAAGGCGATGCTCGCCACTCAGCCTGACTCTGACTCCGCCTCTGACGTCGACCTGAAGGTCCCATGCCCCCGACGCTCGCCTCGCTCGTCCACCACTCCGCGCTCAAGCTGACCGTGCGGGCGGGCGAGGACCGCCTGGACGTGCCGGTGCGCTGGGCGCACGCCAGTGAGCTCGCCGACCCCGTGCCGTACATGGAGGGCGGGGAGCTGCTGCTGATCACCGCGTTGAAGCTGGACGCGGAGGATCCGGAGGCGATGCGGCGCTATGTACGGCGGCTGGCGGGGGCCGGGGTCGTCGGGCTCGGCTTCGCTGTCGGGGTGCACTACGAGGACATCCCCGAAGCGCTCCTCGACGCGGCGCAGGGGGAGGGGCTGCCTCTCCTGGAAGTGCCCCGGCGCACGCCCTTCCTCGCCATCAGCAAGGCGGTGTCGGCCGCCATCGCCGCCGAGCAGTACCGGGCGGTGACGGCGGGGTTCGCCGCGCAGCGGGAACTCACCAGGCAAACGTTGACCGACGGCCCGGAGGGGCTGCTCGGCGCGCTCGCCGCGCAGGTCGACGGGTGGGCCGCCCTGTACGACGCCTCCGGTGCGGTCGTCGCGGTGGCGCCCGAATGGGCGGAGCGGCGGGCCGGGCGGCTCACCGCCGACGTCGAACGGCTGCGGGACCGGCCCGCGCCGGCCAGCGCGGTCGTCGGCGGCGAGGACCGCGTCGAACTGCATTCCCTCGGCACCGGTCGCAGGGCCCGTGCCGCCCTCGCCGTCGGCACGGCGGCGGCACTCGGCACGGCCGAGCGGTACGCCCTCCACTCCGCGATCGCCCTGTTGACGCTCACGACGGAACGGTCGCGCTCGTTGCACGCCGCCGAGCAGCGGATCGGCGCGGCCGTGCTGCGCATGCTGCTGGCCGGGGAGTGCGACCATGCGCGCGCCGTCGCCGGGGGGCTCTACGGGGAGCTGTTGGACGCCCCGTTCCGGCTGATCCTCGCGGAGTCGGCCTCGGCGTCCGCGGCGCGGGCACGGGTGGAGGGGGCGGCGGCTGGGGCCGGTTCCGGTTCCGGTTCCGGGGCCGAGGCTGCGAGTCCGGCCAGGGGCGGGAATGCGGCTGGGGCCGGGATTCGGGTCGGGGCTGTCGAAGGGGGGCGGGTGGCGGCCGGCGGGTTGGTCGCCGTCGGGTCGGGCGGTGATCTGCTCGGGCAGCTCGTCGAGGTCGTGGAGGCCGCCGCCGCGCGGGCCGGGGAGGCTGTGCTCGTCGTTCCCGACGGGGAGCGGCTCGTTGTGCTCGCCGTCGACGGGGGTGCGGCGGTCGCCGCGTGCGGGGAGTTCGCCGTGGCGTTGGAGACGTCGCGGGCGGCCGGGCTGGATCCGGTGTCCGCCGCTGCCCCCGCCTCCGTTGCCGTCCCTGTCTCCGTCGAGGAGGAGGAACTCGTCGTCGGGCTGTCCGCGCCTGCCGGGCCGATCGCGGCCGCCGCCGCGTACAAGCAGGCCGAGCAGGCGCTGTCCGTGGCCCGGCGACGTGGGCGTTGTCTTGTCGAGCACGAGGAGCTGGCCGCCGGGTCCGTGCTCCCGCTTCTCGGCGACGACGCGGTGCGTGCCTTCGCCGACAGTCTGCTTCGGCCGCTCCGTGAGCACGACGCGACCGGGCGGGGGAACCTCGTCGACTCGTTGCGAGCGTGGTTGTCGCGGCATGGGCAGTGGGATGCGGCTGCCGCCGACCTGGGTGTCCACCGGCACACCTTGCGCTACCGGATGCGACGGGTGGAGGAGATCCTCGGTCGCTCGTTGGACGATCCTGATGTGCGGATGGAGTTGTGGCTGGCGCTGAAGGCGACGGCTGCGGCGGGGGAGTAGGGCGCGGGTTTCGCCCCGCCGCCCCTGCTCGTCCCATCCCGGGGGCTGCCGCCCCTTCGACCCCGCATGGGGGTTTGGCTTCGGGTTGGTGGGGCTTCTCGCGCAGTTCCCCGCCGTCCCTGAAAGGGCAGGGGGCTGCGTCCGCGCCTCCCCACAACCCCACCCTGCCAATCCGGCGCAACCCCCGTCAGTACTCATACGCGTCGGACAAACGACCCCCCGCCGCCCCGGCCCTACCGTGGGGCCGGAAGCCGAAATGTGTTACCCACCGAAGGGCCGGGATCGACTATGACCGCCACCCACGCCTTCTGGCTCACCGGCCGCCAGGCCACCGGTGAGACCACGTTCGATGTGACGTCACCCTGGGACGGCCGCCTGGTCGGCACGGTGAGCGTGCCGACGGACGAGCAGGTCGAAGAGGCCGTGGCCGCCGCGTATGCAGTGCGGGACGAGTTCGCGGCGACGCCGGCGCATGTGCGGGCCGCCGTTCTCGACCACGTCAGCAGGCGTCTCGTCGAGCGGACCGAGGAGATCGCGCAGCTGATCTCCGCCGAGAACGGCAAACCGATCAAGTGGGCGCGGGGCGAGGTCGGCCGGGCGGTGTCCGTGTTCCGGTTCGCGGCCGAGGAGGCCCGGCGGTTCAACGGCGGCGAGGCGCAGCGGCTCGACACCGACCTTGGCGGACAGGGGCGGCTCGCCCTCACGCGCCGCTTCCCCAAGGGCGTCGTGCTCGGTATCGCGCCCTTCAACTTCCCGCTCAACCTCTGCGCCCACAAGATCGCCCCGGCGATCGCGGCCGGGGTGCCGATCATCCTGAAGCCCGCCCCGGCCACGCCGCTCTCCGGGTTGATCATCGGTGACCTGCTCGCGGATGCCGCGACCGCGCTCCCCGCCGGGTCCTGGAGCATCCTCCCCGTCGCCAACGACCGGATGCCCGCCCTCGTCCAGGACGAGCGGCTGCCCGTGATCTCCTTCACCGGGTCCGAGAAGGTCGGCTACGCGATCAAGGACTCGGCGCCGCGCAAGCACTGCACGCTGGAGCTGGGCGGCAACGGCGCGGCGGTCGTGCTCGCCGACTACACGAGCGACGAGGACCTCGACTGGGCCGCGAACCGCATCGCGACCTTCTCCAACTACCAGGGCGGCCAGTCCTGCATCTCCGTGCAGCGGGTCATCGCGGACGCGTCCGTGTACGACCGGCTGCTGCCGCGCATCGTCGCCGCGGTCGAGGAGCAGATGACCGGTGACCCGGCCGACGGCGCGACCGACGTGGGGCCGCTCGTCAGCGAGGACGCCGCCAAGCGGGTCGAGGCATGGGTCGAGGAGGCCGTCGAGGCCGGAGCCGCCCTCCTCACCGGGGGCAAGCGCGACGGTGCCTCTTACGCGCCGACCGTCCTCGCCGACGTTCCCGCCGATGTGACCCTCTCCTGCGAGGAGGTCTTCGGGCCCGTCCTCACCGTACGGAAGGTGGAGGGGGAGGCGGAGGCCTTCGCCGCCGTCAACGACTCCAAGTACGGCCTCCAGGCGGGGGTCTTCACCCATGACCTGCAGACCGCCTTCCGCGCCCACCGCGCGCTGGAGGTCGGTGGCGTGGTCATCGGCGACGTGCCGTCCTACCGCGCCGACCAGATGCCGTACGGCGGGGCGAAGCAGTCCGGTGTGGGGCGTGAGGGTGTCCGCTTCGCCATGGACGACTACACCTACGAGCGGGTGATGGTTCTGACGGGGCTCCAGCTCTGAGTGGTGCTGAGCAATCCCCGGCCACCCCTTGCTTGTGACAATCATTTTCATATAGTCTGGATCAGATCCCGGGATGAAGAGGCCCGGCACCGATGCCTTCCGGTGCCGGGCCCCTTCTGTGTGTCGGCCTGTTCCGGACCCTCAACCGGAGAAGCCGACGTGCGCCAGCCGCAGCGGGCCGCGCAGCTTGAGGTGGACGTCGTGCGTGCCGGCGGCCGAGACGGCGGCACGCACGGTCGTGAACGTGTACGGGTTCGCGGTGGGCGTGCCGAGTGCCAGGGTCGCCAGCACCGGGCCGCCGACCAGGGAGAACTCGACGCTTCCCGCGCCCGCCACCTCCACCGTCACCTCGGTGACACCCGCCCCGAAGTCGCAGTTGTGGAAGAGCAGTTCGCCCGATCCGCCTGAGCCCCCCGACTCTCCGCCCGTCGGCGTCACCGCGTCGCCCGACACCTTCGTGCGGTCGACGATCTCCGTGCCGCGCTGCTCGTCGAAGTCCGCCGCGCTCAGGCCGTGGGTGACGACCGGGCGCGGGGCGACCGGCACGCCCCCGACGGTGACGGTCGTACGGAGGCGGATGTCCTCGCTCGACGCGCCGACCAGCAGTTCGTACGCGCCCGGCTCCAGGTGCCACGTGCCGTGGGCCACGTCCCAGAACTCCAGGACGGAGAGCGGGAGCCGGAAGGTCAGTTCCGTCGAGGCGCCGGGGGCGAGGGTGACGCGGCGGTGGCCGGCCAGCTCGCGGCGCGGGCGCGGGACCGACGGGTCCTCGGCGCGGACGTAGAGCTGGGCGACCTCGTCGGCGGTCACCGCGCCCGTGTTGGTGACGGTGCAGGAGACCGTGAGGTCGGCGTCACCCACGTGGGTGACCAGGTTTCCGTACGCGAACTCCGCGTACGACAGGCCGTGGCCGAACGGGAACAGCGGGGCGCCCTCGAAGTAGAGGTACGTCTGGCGGGCGCCGATCACGTCGTAGTCGAGGAGATCGGGAAGGGCCGCGTCGGCCGCGTACCAGGTCTGCGGGAGGCGGCCCGCGGGGGAGACGTCACCGGCGAGGACACGGGCCAGGGCCGTGCCCGCGGCCTGGCCGCCGTGCGCGGTCCACAGGACGGCGGGCAGGTCGGCGGGGTCGACCGCGTACGGATAGGCCGAGACCAGGACCAGCGCCGTGTTCGGGTTGGCGGCGCGGGCCGCGCGCAGCAGGCGCTCCTGGTGGGCGGGTAGCGCGAGGGTCGCACGGTCCTCGGTCTCGCGTCCGTTGATGTGCGGGTCGTTGCCCGCGACCACGAGGACCACATCGGCCTCGGCTGCCGCACGTGTGACGGACGCCTCACCTCGTTCGGTCACGGCCAGGTCGAAAATTTCCGGATTACTGTCGGCAACCTTTACTCCGTCGGCGCCGACAGTGACGTACCGGCCTGTCCCTGTGTGCTTGAGGAGGTGACCGTTCCCGTGGGAATCGGAGGGCTCCAGGCGGAACGTCTCCTGGACGACCCAGCCGCCCGGCTGGTCGGCCGAGGCACGCAGATAGCCGTCGTCGGCGACCGAGAGGTAGCGGCCGTCCGGCGCGCGGAAGGTGAGCACGCCCTCGCCCCAGTCGATGAGGGCCAGCTCGGTGCCGTCCGCGTCCGTGGTGAGCGGCGCCAGATCGGTGCGCCCGGCCAGGAGCGCCGGGTCGAGGGCGCCCTCCGCGCCGCGCACCTCGTCGGCGGCCTCGGCCGCCTCGGGTACGGAGACGTACGCGCCGGTGGACAGCGCCCTGAGGCGTACGCGGTCCACGCCCTCAGCGAACGTCACGCGTTCGGCGCCGAAGCGGTCGTACAGGCCTTCGAGCGGGGTCGAGCGGTGCATGAGGGTGCCGCTGTACCAGTCGAGCTTGCACTCGTCGGCGAGCAGGCCGACGACGGCGATGCGGGTGTCGGCCGGGAGCGGCAGCAGGTCGTTCTCGTTCTTCAGCAGGACGATCGCCTGCTCGGCGGCCTCCTGGGCGAGGGCGCGGTGGGCCGGGGTGTCGAAGTCCTTGAGGTCGGCGTACGGGTCGGTCCCGGGGTCGAACTCGCCGAGGCGGAAGCGGACCGAGAGCTGGCGGCGGACCGCCTCGTCGATGTCGTCCGCGGTCAGCAGGCCCTGGACCAGGGCGCCCTGGATTCGTCCGATCATCGTCGAACTCTCCGTGCCGTGGTCGGTGAAGCTGTCGACGCCGGCGCGCAGCGAGGCGGCGGTCGCCTCCTCGTGGGTGTCGAAGTAGTGCTCGGAGTCGACGAGGTTCGACGGCGCGCCCGCGTCCGAGCAGACCAGCAGGTGCTCGTCGGTCCAGGTCCGCAGGTGCTCGGCCAGGTAGGGCGAGACGTGGTTGGGGCGGCCGTTGACCAGGTTGTACGCGGGCATGACGCCGGCCACCGCGCCCGCCTCGACGGTCTCGCGGAAGGCGCGCAGGTCGTACTCGTGCAGGACGCGGGGGCGGACCGAGGAGGACGTGACGGAGCGGTCGGTCTCGTTGTTGTGCGCCAGCCAGTGCTTGAGCACGGGGGCGGTGCGCCAGTACATGGGGTGGTCGCCGCGCAGGCCGCGGGTGTACGCGGTCGCGATCGCCGAGGTCAGTTTCGGGTCCTCGGAGTAGCCCTCCTCGTTGCGGCCCCACAGGGGGTGGCGCAGCAGGTTGACCGTGGGGGACCAGACGTTGAGGCCGACGCGGTCGTCGCGGGCCCGCATCGCGCGGGTCTCGGTGGAGACCGCCTCACCGACGCGGCGGACGAGGTCGTCGTTCCAGGTCGCGCCGAGGCCCACGGCCTGCGGGAACACCGTCGCCGGGCCCATCCAGGCCACCCCGTGCAGGGCCTCCTGGCCGGTACGGAAGGCGGCTACCCCGAGACGGTCGACGGCGGGTGCGAACTGGTGCAGGAACGCGATCTTCTCGTCCAGGGTGAGCCGCTGGAGCAGATCGTCGATGCGCTTCGCGAGCGGCAGTTGCGGATCGCGGAAAGGCGGCGGGGGCGTCGTCTGTGCGGTCACGTTGGGGATCCCTTTGCGGTGGAGCGGCGAGGCGCTTTCGAAGCGCTTCGATGCTCATTCGACCGTGGGGTGGGTGTCAAGAGACCAAGGCGCAACAGATCCGTTTCCTCACCGTCATACAGGCCGGGATATCGAAGGTCGGAAGTGGTCGTTCCGGTCGTTCGCACCGCCGAGGAATCTGGGAATCGACCCTTGTGCACCCCCGGTCGTTCACTTAACCTCGCAGCAACATCGAAGCGCTTCGACTGTGGAGGGAAACGCTTCGCGTGCTCACCTCCCTCCGATGATCATCGCTTCAGCACAGCCAGTTCCACTCAAGACACCGCAGCCGACGGCCACCGCCGGGTGTCCTGGTGTGCGCCATGAAGGGTTGACGCAATGACGCCGAACTCCGCCACCTCCGCCGCGCCCAGCCGGAGAAGCTTCCTCGCCTCCACGGCGGTCGCCGCCGCAGCGGTGGCCGGGGGCATGCCGCTGCTGTCCGCCTGTGGCGGCTCGGACAGCGGCTCGCGTGAGGGCACCACGTCGGGCAAGGACGCGAAGAAGATCCTTCCGGCGTACGTGGCCAGCAACGTGGTGAAGCCGGACATCCCGTCCAGGAACGGTTCGTCGATGGGCTTCACCGCCAAGCTCGACGGCGCCGCCCTCAAGACCTCGGTTGCGAAGAAGCTCGGCAAGGGCGGCAAGGTCACCATCATGGCGCCGTTCTGGGGCTCGCCGCCGAAGGGTGACAACCCCTACTACACGTCGATGAACGACCTGATCGGCGTCGACGTCCAGTGGCGGAACCAGGACGGCAACACCTACGACCAGAAGCTCGGCGCGGTCCTCGCCTCCAGCAACGTCCCGGACGTGGTCGTCATCCCCGGCTGGAACATGATGGGCAAGATACCCAGCGCCATCGCCGGCAAGTTCGCCGACCTCGGCCCGTACCTGTCCGGCGACAAGGTCAAGGAGTACCCGAACCTCGCGGCGATCCCCAGCGACGCCTGGCAGCGCTCCATCTTCGGCGGCAAGCTGATGGGCCTGCCGATGCCCGCCCCGTCCGTCCCGACCATCGTGCCCCTCTACCGCCAGGACATCTTCGACAAGGAGGGCTACGAAGTCCCGCGGTCCGCCGAGGAGTTCATGGCCCTGTGCAAGGACATCACCAACGCCAGGGCCAAGGTGTGGGCCTGTGGTGACATGAAGTGGACCGCGATGAACAACTTCGGGGTGATCGGGGGCGGGGAGAAGCCGCTCTGGTGGAACCTGGTCGACGGCAAGCTGATCAACCGCATCGAGACCCCGGAGTACCTGGAAGCCATCGAGTGGACGCGCAAGCTGTTCGCCGCCGGAGTCGTCCACCCCGACTTCAAGCTGGGCAAGAGCCAGACCGTCGACCCCGCCCCCAAGTTCGCCGCCGGCGAGTTCCTGATCTGGAACAACAACATCGTCCAGTGGTACGGCCAGCAGGCGTCCCAGGCCACCCAGAACCCCGACTTCAAGGTCTGGGGCATGGACATCTGGGGCCACGACGGCGGTGACCCGGTGCTGTACGCCGCGAACCCGGCCGGCATCTTCGCCTTCATCAGCAAGAAGGCCTCCGAGTCCGTCATCCGGGACGCGCTGGCGGTCGCCAACGTCACCGCGGCGCCGTACGGCACCAAGGAGTGGATGATGACCAACTACGGGGTCGAGGGCACGCACTACACGATCAAGGACGGCATCCCGGTCAAGAACGACCAGGGCAACAACGAGGTCATGAACGCCTACGTCATGGTGGCGAGCCCCGCCGCGACCACCGCCCACCCCGACCTGCCGGACTACACCAAGGCCATGGTCGAGTGGGAGCAGCGGATGGGCGCCTTCACCAAGAAGTCGTCCTTCTGGGGCCTGCAGATCACCGAGCCCTCCCGTTACACCAACCTCGCCAACGACTTCGAGCAGCTCGAGGACGACATCATCCGCGGGCACAAGAAGATCAGTGACATGCAGCAGGCCGTTTCCGACTGGAAGAGCAAGGGCGGCGACAAGCTGCGCGACTGGTACAAGAAGCTTCTCGACGAGAACGGCTCGGCGGCGAGCTGACCAGGCTCTGAGGCAAGGAGAACGGCTGTGTCCCACAGCACGGTGCCTCGCAGCAGTGCCGAGGCCAGCACGCCGGAGAAGACCCCGGTGACACCCGGCGGCGCCACCCGCTCCCCGGGGAAACGCCCCCCGGAGAAGCTGAGCCTGCGGCTCAGGTTCCGACGCGACCGGGTCCTGCTCCTGATGACGCTGCCGGCCGTCGTGCTGGTCATGGTCTTCAACTACCTGCCGATCCTCGGCAACGTCGTCGCCTTCCAGGACTACGACCCCTACATCAGCGACAACGGCATCGTGTCCATGCTGAACAGCCCCTTCGTGGGCCTGGAGAACTTCCAGCGGATCTTCGAGGACTCGGCCTTCTGGAACGCCGTCGAGAACACGCTGGTGCTGTTCTTCGTCCAGCTCGTGCTGTTCTTCCCGATCCCGATCCTGCTCGCGCTGCTCATCAACAGCGTGGTCCGGCCCCGGATACGGGCCGTCGCGCAGGCGGTCCTCTACCTGCCGCACTTCTTCTCCTGGGTGCTGGTCATCGCCGTCTTCCAGCAGATGTTCGGCGGGGCGGGGATGCTGTCCCAGCTGCTCAGGCAGAACGGGTACGACGGCCTCGACATCATGACCAACCCGGACACCTTCGCCTTCCTGATCACCGCGCAGAGCGTGTGGAAGGACGCCGGGTGGGGGATCATCGTCTTCCTCGCCGCGCTGGCCTCGGTGCCCACGGACCATTACGAGGCCGCCGCGATGGACGGTGCCGGACGCTGGCGCCGCATGTGGCACGTCACGCTTCCCGCCCTCCGTCCGGTGATCGCCCTCCTTCTCGTGCTGCGCGTCGGCGACGCCCTGACCGTCGGGTTCGAACAGATCCTGTTGCAACGCGACGGCGTCGGACCGGGCGCGGGCGAGGTCCTCGACACCTTCGTGTGGTGGAACGGCGTGCGCAACCAGGACTTCGGCTACGCGGCCGCCGCCGGTCTCGTCAAGGGCGTGGTCAGCATCGGCCTGGTGCTCGCCGCGAACAAGGTGGCCCATCTCATGGGCGAGTCGGGGGTGTACAAGAAATGACGTCCGTGATGTGGGAACAGCGCCAGGACACCGAGCCGGCCCGGCAGGAGAAGACGCCCCGCTGGTGGCAGGCCCCGCCCCGACCGTCCTGGGAGGAGGAGCCCTCGAAGGCCGGCCTGGCGGGCAAGGGCATCGCCCTGTCGTTCGCCTGCCTGGCGGTCCTCTTCCCGCTGTGGATCGTGATCGTCACCAGCCTCTCGTCGCGGCAGACCATCGACGAGGCGGGCGGCCTGGTGATCGTGCCCAAGGGCATCACCTTCATCGCCTACGAGGAACTGCTCAGCGGCGGCCAGGTCACCCGCGCCGCGGTCATCAGCATCCTCGTCACCCTGGTCGGCACACTGTTCTCGATGGCGGTGTCCGTCCTGTGCGCCTACGGCCTGTCCCGTACCGGATCCTTCGGCCACAGCTGGATCCTGATGACGCTGCTGGCGACCATGTTCTTCAGCGCCGGCCTCATCCCCACCTACCTGCTGGTGCAGTCCCTCGGTCTTATGGACACCTATCTCGCGCTGATCCTGCCGAGCGCGGTGAGCATCTTCAACATCCTGGTGCTGCGCGGCTTCTTCATGGGGATCTCGCCGGAACTCATCGACAGCGCGCGCATCGACGGCGCCGGGGACTTCCGGATCCTCTGGCAGATCGTCATGCCGCTGTCGCGGGCGGTTCTCGCGGTGATCACGCTGTTCTACGCCGTCGGGTACTGGAGCGCCTGGTTCAACGCTTCGATCTACCTGAACGAGCAGGAGATGATGCCGTTGCAGAACGTCATGATCCAGCTCGTGCAGAAGCAGGAAGCCCCGGTCGGTCTGAGCCAGGCCATCAGGACCGGTCAGCTGTCGGGGCTGGCCATTCAGATGGCGGTCATGGTGTTGGCCCTCCTCCCGGTCGCGGTCCTCTCGCCCTTCGTCCAGAAGCACTTCAGGAAGGGCATGCTCACCGGCGCGATCAAGGGCTGACCGGGGCGCCTGTGAACTCGGGGGTGCGGGTTCGTCGGCGGCTGCGGGTGATTCGTGGCTGGTCGCGCAGTTCCCCGCGCCCCTCAAAAGCCCAGGGGCCTCCGGGGACTGAAGGGCGCAGCCC
>NZ_JBHVDX010000240.1:0-15143 GCF_042802555.1 Streptomyces sp. NPDC057474
GCTTGGAGCGGGTCATCAGGCGGGGCTCTCCGGGTTCTGCGGGCTCTGCGGGCTCGACGGCTCCTGCGGGCTCTGCGAGTTCTCCGGCGTGGACGCGGCCGGCTCGACGGGCGCCGGGGACGCCGGGCCGTCGGCGACGGTGTCCGTGCCGGAGCCCGGAGCGGGGCCGGGAGCGCCGGATTCGGAGGGCGAGGGCGAGGGCGGGGGCGAGGCCGAGGGGCTGGGGTCGACCTTCGGCGGCTCGGACGCGGAGGCGGACGGCTCGGGGTCCTTCACGCCGGGGCTCGGCTTCGGCTTCGGCGTCACGCCGGCGCTGGGCCCGGCCGAGGGCTTGGAACTGGCGGACTTCTCCGGCTGCTTGGCCTTGCCCGACGAACCGGTCGGGGACTTGCCGGCGGGCGAGGACGTCGCTCCCGTACGGCCCCCGCCGGGACCCGAGTCCGGTACGGAGCCGTCCGCCTCGTCGGACCGGTCGTCCGACTCGGCCGGCAGCGGAGGTGTGTCCACCTTGCCCGCCGGCTTGTCGTCCTTCTGCATCGGCACCGGCAGCCAGGGCGCGTCCGAGTTGCCCGACACCAGCGTGCCGACGATGACCACGGCGTACGCCGCGCAGGCGGTGCCGACGGCGATACCGAGCCGCCGGTAGAGGTTCCTGCGCCGACCCGACTCGTCGACGAAGACCGGCCCGTCGGAGTCCTGACCGGCACCCGCCGCGTCCCCGTCCTTGCCGGCGTGCTTGCCCGGTACCTCGTCCACTTCGCGCCCCACACCGTCGAGTTGCACGGTCACCTCGTGCGGATCGTGATTGCGGCCCGGCTGATCGGGCTGCTCCCAGGGCGCCGGGACGACACCCGACCGCCCCGCCGCACCGCCCGGAGCCCCGAGGGCCCCGGAATCGGTCGGCTGCCGAGGCACTCCGACACGGGCGCCCGACTGCTTGGAGGTCCCCGCCTGCCCGGAGACCCCCCTCCCGTGGTCCCGCTCCATCCGGGAGACCGCTCCCGTTCTGCCGACGGCCTCGGGCCAGACCACCTCGCCCCCGGAGCCACTACCACCACGGCCTCGACCGAGGCCTTCGCCTTCGCCATCGGTCCGCTTCGGCTGAATGCCCTTGGGCCAGTTCTCGACGTGCACGCACTTCCCCCCACGGGATCGTTCCGGGTGCGTGTTCGATGCCGGGCTGTCGCACTTTCCTGTACCGGACCGGGCCCCCACCCGATCCGGGGCGCCCCGCTCATCACACGCACCCGGGTCAACGAATGTAGGGGTGGGAGAGATGTGCGTGTGTGGCAGGTCATATGAAGGTCATCATGATGAGTGCATCTGTGGGCGGAATCCACCCGTCCTCCGGATCTGATAGCCATACTTCCGCCCGCGCCAACTCGACGGCTGCCCGCCGCAACGCGTCGAGCCCCGGATGCGCGAGCCCCTTCCGCCACACCAGCGAGACGGGCGACAGCGGTACGGGGTCGACGAGCGGTCGCGACACCGTGCCCGGCATGGGCGGGAAGTCCACCACCGCCAGCACCGGCGACCTCGTCTTGGCCATGATCCGCTGGAACTCCTCCTCCCCCACGGCCAGCGGGGCGGGCGCCGCGACCTCGATCCCCCGCCCCTCGAACAGCCTCCGCGCCAGATCCGTCCACTCCGGCGTACGGGGATTCCCGGCCCCCGCGTACACACGCTCGCCCGCGAGTTTTGCCAGCGGTACGGCGTCCAGCCCGGCCAGCCGGTGGTCCTCGGGCAGGATCACCGTCATCGGCTCGTACCGCACCGGCTGCTGTTCGAGCCGCGCCCGCACCGCCGGTTCGAGCCCCGCGAACCTCCCGAACGACACATCCAGCCGCCCCGCGAGGATCTCGGCCGCCGCATACGTCAGCCCGCTCTCGTACCGCGCCATCAACTCCAGCTCCGGCACGAGTTCACGGGCCCGCCGCAGCACCCGCACCCCCGTGGCCAGCCCCGGCGAATTCAGATCCACCAGCAGGGGCCGCACCTGCCGAAACGCGGCCACCAACTCCTCCTGCGCCTCCAACACCCGCCGCGCATAAGGCACCAGCCGCTCCCCGTCCCCCGTCAACACCACCTGCCGAGTGCTCCGCACGAACAACTCCACCCCCAACTCCCGCTCCAGCCGCCGGACATCACGGCTGAGAGCCTGCTGAGCGACATAGAGCCGAGCGGCGGCCCGGGTGAAATGCAGTTCCTCGGCGACGGCGAGAAAAGCGCGGAGAAGACGAGGCTCAACGGCAAAGGGGGCAGCGGACATCCGGCGAATTTACAACCGGGGTGCGTGAATCACCACGGAGTAGGTGTTGGACGGTGGATCACGAGCCGGGCGACGGTGGACGCATGCCGACTCCCCCGCCCGAAAGGGCCCACGCTTCAAAACGCCGCGCAACAGGAGCGCCCCCGAAAGGGAGCGGGGCTGTGACATTTGCGGCTCCGCCGCGTGGGCGCGACCAGTCACATCAAACCCGCACCCGCCGGCGGACCCACACCCCCACCCCCTACCGCACCCTCTTCCGAACCCCCGGCACCCGAGCCTTCACCCTCGGCAACCTCATCGCCCGCCTCCCCATGGGCATGTTCAGCGTCAGCGCGATCCTCATGATCGCCGCCTCCCGAAACTCCTACGCCCTGGCCGGCGCGGTGGTCGCCACCGGCCTCGCCGCGACCGCCCTCGTCGTCCCCTGGACCGCCCGCCTGGTGGACCGCCACGGCCAGGCCAGGATCGCCGTCCCCGCCACCGCACTCGCCTGCCTCGGTGCCCTCGCCCTGATCGCCTGCGTCCACTGGAACGCCCCCGACTGGACCCTCTTCGCCTCCTACGCGGCCACCGCCACGGTCCCGAACACAGGCGGCATGTCCCGAGCCCGCTGGGCCCACCTCCTGAAGGACGACCCGGCCGCCCTCCACACCGCCAACTCCTTCGAACAGGCGGCGGACGAGCTCTGCTTCATGCTCGGCCCCGTCGTCGCGGCCTTCCTCTGCACCACACTGTTCCCCGAGGCCGGCACCCTCGTCGGCGCCATCCTCTGCATGACCGGCGTACTGGTCTTCGCCGCCCAGCGCACCACGGAACCGCCCCCCACCGGCCGTACGACCTCGAGGTCCCCGCTCCGCACCCCCGGCATCCCGCCTCTCCTCGCCGTCTTCCTCGCCACCGGCGCGGTCTTCGGCTCCCTGGAGGTCGTCACCATCGCCTACGCGGACGCCCAGGGTCACGCCTCGGCGGCGGGCGTGATCCTCGGCCTCCAGGCGGCCGGCTCCTGCGCGGCGGGCCTGGTCTACGGCGCCCTGCGCGTGACGGGCCCCGCGGAACGCCGTTTCCGCCGGTGCCTGGCCGCGATGACCGCCCTGATGGCCCTGCCCTGGCTCACCGCCACCACCACCGGCTCCCTCCTGTTCCTCGCCCCGGCCCTCCTCCTCGCGGGCATGGCCACCGCCCCCACGATGGTCACCGCCATGTCCCTCGTCCAACGCCGAACCCCCGAGGGCCAGTTGAACGAGGGCATGACCCTCGCCGTCACCGGCCTGCTCGGCGGGATAGCGGGCGGATCGGCGCTGGGCGGCTGGGTAGTCGAACACGGCCCGGGAAGCGGTGCCGGTACCGGCACCGCAGGCTTCGCGCTACCCGTGGCCGCAGCGGCCCTGGCATTCCTGATCGCCTCAGCACAGCACTCGACCGAACGAACCTCCGTTCGGCCATCCGAACGTCGGACGAATTCCCGTCCGTCCCATTGACGTGCCCCCAGCCCGCCCCTACCTTCCGTCGAAGCGCTTCGACGTCACGCATCGAAACGATTCGACCACGCCGTTCGACGACCGTCGTACGGCCGCCGCGTGGCGCCCCGAGAACCATCCGACTCCCCCGGAGGCACAGGATGTTGACGGCACGAAGGCGTGTGACGGCGGTTGCGGCGACGGCCCTGAGCGGGGTCCTGCTGCTGGCCTCCTGCGGCGGTTCGGAGAGCGGCGGTGGCGGTGACGGCGACACCCTCCGCCTCTGGCACTACGAGGGCCCCGACAGCGCGATGGGCGTGGCCTGGAACGCGGCGATCGAGGAGTTCGAGAAGACCCACCCGGGCGTCAAGGTCGAGTTCGAGGAGAAGGGTTTCGAACAGATCCGGAAGACGGCGCCCATGGTCCTCAACTCCTCCGACGCGCCCGATCTCATGGAGTACAACAAGGGCAACGCGACCGCCGGGCTCCTCTCCAAGCAAGGGCTCCTCACCGACCTCAGCGCCGAGGTCACGAAACGCGGCTGGGACAAGAAGCTCAGCGCGGGCGTGCGGACCACCAGCCAGTACGACGCCAACGGCGTCATGGGCTCCGGCAAGTGGTACGGCGTGCCGAACTACGCCGAGTACACGATGGTCTTCTACAACAAGGACCTCTTCGAGAAGCACGGCATCGAGGAGCCCACGTCCCTGGCCGAACTCACCGCCGTCATGGACGAGTTCGTCGAAGCGGGCATCACCCCGCTCGCCAACGCGGGCGCCGAGTACATGGCGCAGCAATACCTCTACCAGCTGGCGCTGACCAAGGCGGACCGGGCCTGGGTGGACTCGTACGAGCTGTACAAGGGCGAGAGCGACTTCCACGACGCCGCGTGGACGTACGGGGCGGAGACCTTCGCCGAGTGGGTGAAGAAGGGGTACATCAGCGAGAAGTCGACCGGGACGAAGTCCGAGGACGCGGGCGTCTCCTTCATCCAGGGCAAGGCGCCGATCCTGTTCTCGGGGAGCTGGTGGTACGGCCGGTTCAAGGCGGAGAACACGTTCGACTGGGGCACCTTCCTGTGGCCCGACACGAATCTCACGCTCGGCTCCGGCGGCAACCTCTGGGTCGTCCCGAAGGGCGCGAAGAACAAGGAACTCGCCTACGACTTCATCGACATCACCATGTCGGAGAAGATCCAGAACCTGCTCGGCGACAAGGGCGGCGTCCCGGTGGCCGCCGACCCGGCCGCCATCACCGACCCGCAGGCCAAGGACCTGATCGCCGACTTCAACGCCCTGTCCGAGAAGGACGGCCTGGCCTTCTACCCGGACTGGCCCGCCCCCGGCTTCTACGACGTCCTCGTCTCCGAGACCCAGAAGCTGATCACCGGCAGCGCGGACCCGGACGCATACCTGGACGCGCTCGGGGAGGCGTACGAGAAGGACGTACCGGAGCAATGACGGCGACCGTCGAACAGGGGGCGGCGGTCGGCAAGGAGGGACACGCCGGCCGCCCGCACCGTCACCGTCACCGTCCCCCCGACTCCTACGCGCTGTTCCTCCTCCCCGGCGCGCTCGCCTTCCTCGCCGTCGTCGTCGTCCCGTTCCTGATGAACACGGGCGTGAGCTTCACCGACTGGCAGGGCGTCGGCAGCCCGGAGTGGTCGGGGCTCGCCAACTACCGGGAGCTGATGGGCGACTCGGACTTCTGGGCGTCGTTCCGGCACAGCCTGTTCATGGTGGTGGCGATGGCCGCCGTACCGACCGCGCTCGGGCTGGTCCTGGCCGCCGCCCTGTTCGACTTCGTCGGCAAGCACTTCGGCAGCCGGGTCACCGCGGTCCTGCGCGCCTGCTTCTACCTCCCCCAGGTGCTGCCGATCGCGGTCGCCGGCATCGTCTGGAGCTGGATCCTCGCCCCCGAGAACGGCTCCCTGAACGAGCTGCTGCAGACGGTCGGGCTGAGCGGATGGCAGCAGGACTGGCTCGGCGATCCCGACCTCGCCCTCTACACCGTCATGGCCGTGATGGTGTGGGTGCAGCTCGGCTTCCCGCTGGTCGTCTTCATGGCGGGCCTGCAACGCGTCGACCCGGCGCTGTACGAGGCCGCCGAGCTGGACGGCGCCGGCTGGTGGCGCCGCTTCCGGCACATCACGCTGCCGCAGATCCGGCCCGAGATCCATGTCGTCCTGCTGTGGTGCACGATCGCCGCGCTCAAGGTGTTCGGCGCGGTGTACGTGCTGACGAAGGGCGGCCCCGGCGGCGCCACCGACGTGCCGTCCTACTTCTCCTTCACCACGTTCTTCGAGAAGACCCAGGTCGGCTACGGCGCCGCGATCTCCACCGTGCTGACCGTGATCGTCCTCGCCCTGGCCCTGATCGGCCTGAAGCTCCAGACCCGCGCCGAGGACGCCGAGGAGGGAACCCGCGCATGACCGCCGTCCGCCGCTATCCGGTCCTCGTGGCCCTCTGCGTCGCCGCCCTCTTCATGATCGTCCCGTTCCTGATCGTGGCGGTCAACGCGGTGAAGTCCCCGGCCGAGTACTCCCGGAGCGGTCCTCTGAGCCTCCCCGACGGCTTGTACCTGGACGGGCTGAAGGACTTCTGGGAGCGCGTGGACTACAGCCAGAAGCTCTTCAACTCCGTGCTGATCAGCGGCTCGGTGGCGGTGCTGGCCGTCGCCCTCTCCGTGCTCAACGCGTACGCGATCGGCATCGGCCGGCTGAGGGGCCGTACCTGGATCCTGGCCTTCTTCGTGCTGGCGAACATGTTGCCGCAGGAGGCGCTGGTCTACCCGGTGTACTTCCTCTCCAAGGAAGCCGGCATCTACGACACCCGCCTCAGTGTGGTCATCGTCTTCACCGTCATCCAGGCGGCCTTCGGCACGTACCTCCTCGCCTCGGTCCTCGGACGGTTCCCCCGCGAGATCGTCGAGGCGGCCCGGATCGACGGCGCGACCAAGTGGCAGATCCTGTGGCGGATCGTCGTCCCCGTCAGCCGCCCCACCCTCGGCGTGCTCCTGGTCTTCTTCTTCATCTGGACCTGGAACGAGTTCCTGCTCCCCCTCGTCATGCTGATCTCCAACGACAACCAGACCGTGTCGGTGGCCCTCGGCGTCCTCCAGGGCCAGCGTCTGATGGACGCCACGATGACCAACGCGGCGGCTCTGCTCGGCCTGCTCCCCGCCCTCGTGTTCTTCCTCCTCTTCCAGCGCACGCTCACCCGCGGCATCGCCGTGGGAGCCGTGAAGTAGGCCGTGACGTAAGGAGATTCCCCCCACATGAAGTTCACCGACGGCTACTGGCTGCTCCGCGAGGGTGTCACCGCGGCCCACCCGGTCGAGGTCCTCGACGTCACCGCCACGGACGGCGGCGCCCTGGAGGTCCACGCCCCGACCCAGCCCATCCGCCACCGCGGCGACCTGCTGAAGGGACCGGTCGTGACGATCAGCGCCCACGCCCCGATGCCCGACGTCATCGGCGTCACGTTCACCCACTTCGAGGGCGAGCGGCCACGCGGCCCCCAATTCGAGCTGACCACCGAGGAGTTCACGCCCCACACCTCCTACGACGACGAGCACGCCACCCTCACCGCCGGAGATCTGTCGGTACGTGTCTCCCGCACCGGCCCCTGGCACGTCGACTTCCTCGCCCACGGCCGCACCCTCACCACCAGCGGCCCCAAGTCGATGGGCATCATGCGCGAGGCGTCCGGCGCCCACTACCTCCGCGAACAGCTCAACCTCGGCGTCGGGACCTCGGTGTACGGCCTCGGCGAACGCTTCGGCCCGCTCGTCAAGAACGGCCAGGTCGTCGACATCTGGAACGCCGACGGCGGCACGGCCACCGAACAGGCCTACAAGAACGTGCCGTTCTATCTCACCGACGCGGGCTACGGCGTCTTCGTCGACCATCCCGGCAAGGTGTCCTTCGAGGTCGCCTCGGAGGTCGTGTCGAGGGTCCAGTTCAGCGCGGAGACCCAGCAGTTGACGTACTACGTCATCTACGGCCCGACCCCGAAGGACATCCTCCGCAAGTACACGGCCCTCACCGGCCGCCCGGCCCTCCCGCCCGCCTGGTCGTTCGGCCTCTGGCTGTCGACGTCCTTCACCACCTCCTACGACGAGGAGACGGTGACCTCCTTCATCGAGGGCATGCGGGAGCGCCGGCTCCCTCTCTCCGTCTTCCACTTCGACTGCTTCTGGATGCGCGAGTTCCAGTGGTGCGACTTCGAGTGGGACCCCCGGGTCTTCCCGGACCCGGAGGGCATGCTGGCCCGCCTCAAACGCCGCGGCCTGCGGATCAGCGTCTGGATCAACCCGTACATCGCCCAGCGCTCCCCGCTCTTCGCGGAAGGCAAGGCCCTCGGCCATCTCCTCCGCCGACCCGACGGCAGCGTCTGGCAGTGGGACCTCTGGCAGCCCGGCATGGCCCTCGTCGACTTCACCAGCCCGGCGGCCCGCGAGTGGTACGCGTCGAAGCTGGAGGCGCTGCTCGCCCAGGGCGTCGACTGCTTCAAGACCGACTTCGGCGAGCGGGTGCCCCTGGACGTCACCTGGTCCGACGGCACGGACCCGGAGCGGATGCACAACTACTACACCTACCTCTACAACCGCACGGTCTTCGACGTCCTCCGCAAACACCGGGGCGAGGGCGAGGCGGTGCTCTTCGCCCGCTCGGCGACGGTCGGAAGCCAGCGCTTCCCCGTCCACTGGGGCGGCGACTGCGAGTCCACGTACGAGTCGATGGCCGAGTCCCTGCGGGGAGGGCTGTCGCTGGGGCTGTCGGGCTTCGGCTACTGGAGCCACGACATCGGCGGCTTCGAGGGCACCCCCTCCCCCGCGCTCTTCAAACGCTGGATCGCCTTCGGCCTGCTCTCCTCCCACAGCCGTCTGCACGGCTCGTCGTCGTACCGGGTCCCGTGGCTCTTCGACGACGAATCGGTCGACGTACTGCGGACGTTCACACACCTGAAGCTCAGCCTGATGCCCTACCTCTACGAGGCCGCGCGCACGGCTCACACCGAGGGCGTCCCGATGATGCGCGCGATGATGCTGGAGTTCCCGGACGACCCGGGCTGCGCGCACCTGGAACGCCAGTACATGCTCGGCCCCGACCTCCTCGTGGCCCCCGTCCTCAGCGACGAGGGCGACGTCACGTACTACGTCCCCGAGGGCACCTGGACCCGCTTCCCGACCGGCGGGACGGTCACCGGCCCCCGCTGGGTCCGCGAACACCACGACTTCACAAGCGTGCCGCTCCTGGTCCGCCCGGGCGCGGTCGTCCCGGTCGGCGCGGTGACGGACCGCCCGGACTACGACCACGCCGACGGGGTCACCCTGCACGCGTACGGCCTCGAACACGGCGCCCAGGTCACCGTGCCGGTGGGCGATGTGACCTTCACCGTCGTACGGGAGGGAAACGTGCTGCGGGCGTCGTGCGGCGACCCGAGGGCGCCGTGGGGCCTCGTGGTCGTGGACCGGGAGGTCCGGGCGGAGGCGGGCACGGGCTTTCTGACGATGGACCTGGACGGGGATCCCAACGGAAATCCGGTCGGAAAGCCGGTCGGAGATCCGGGTGGAAAACCGGTCGGAGATCCGGGTGGGAATCCGGGTGGAAAACTGGTCGGAGATCTGGGTGGAGATCCGGGTGGAAATCCGGTCGGAGATCCGGGTGGAGATCGGGGTGGAAATCCGGTCGGAGATCCGGGTGGAAGTCCAGGTGCAAACCAGGGCGGGGAAGGAACGGGGTCGGTGTGACGGTGAAGATCACGGACGTGGCCCGGCACGCGGGTGTCGCTGCCAGCACCGTCTCGTACGCCCTGAGCGGCAAGCGGCCGATCTCGGCGGAGACCCGGGCGCGGGTGGAGGCGTCCATCCGCGAGCTGGGTTACCGTCCGCACGCGGGCGCCCGGGCGCTGGCCAGCAGCAAGTCCAAGGTGCTGGCGATGGTGGTGCCGTTACGGGCCGGGATCAACGTGCCGGTGGTCATGCAGTTCGCGGTCTCGGCGGTCACGACGGCCCGCGAACACGACCACGACGTCCTGCTGTTGACTCAGGAGGAGGGCGAGGAGGGCCTGCGCCGGGTGGCGGACACGGCCCTGGTGGACGCGCTGATCGTGATGGACGTCCAACTCCACGACCCCAGACTGCCGTTGCTGCGCACGCTGGACCGCCCGTCGGTACTGATCGGCTTCCCCGCCGACCCCTCCGGCCTGACCTGCATAGACCTGGACTTCAAGACGGCGGGCGAGCTGTGCGTCGAGCACCTGGCCGGGCTGGGCCACCGCGTGGTAAGCCTGATCGGCTCCCCGCCCGAGGTCTACGTCCGCCAGACCTCCTTCGCCCAACGCGTCGTCCAGGGGTTCACCTCCGCCGCCACCCGCAACGGCATGTCCTCCACGGTCCACCCCTGCGAGGCCACCGCGGCGGCCGCCCGCGCGGTGGCCGAACGCCTCCTCCGCGAACAGCCGGCCCTCACAGGCGTGGTCATCCACAACGAGGCGATCCTGGAACCCCTCGTCGAGGCCTTCGAGCACCTGGGCCTACGCGTCCCGACCGACCTCTCGGTCACGGCCCTCTGCCCGAACGACCTCGCCGACAACCTCCGCGTCCCCCTCACCTCGATCGCCATCCCGGCAACCGAGGTGGGCGAGCAGGCAGTCGCCCTCCTGATGAAAAAGCTGGCCGGCACCCCCGTACCCCAGGCCACCCTGCTCCCACCCCGCCTGACTGTCCGGGCGAGCACGGCCCGCCGGGTGACCGGGTGACCGGGTGAGGAATGACGAAAGCCCCGCTGCTGTGTCGCAGCGGGGCTTCGCCCACATGGGAATTGTGGAGATGGCGGGAATCGAACCCGCGTCCAACGGTGTGGAATCAGGGCTTCTCCGTGTGCAGTTCGCTGTGCTTTTCTCAGCCCCGGCAATCACGCGAACAAGTCGCCGACGGGCTCAGTCACTGTTAGATTTCCCTCTTCACCCCGTGACCGGGATCAAGGTTTAGTCCCCTAGCTGATGCCAGGATCCGGGTCGGGAACACTCCCGGGCTGACACTCCCTTTAGTAAGGAGCAGTCGCTTCGCTACCTGAGATCAGGCGGCGAGAGAGAACTGCTGCTTGGGAGAATCGCTGTTGGAATTGGCGATTATTTTTTTCGGCCTGTGGTTTACGAGATCGTGGCCGCTTCCTCGACACGCTTCCCCTGCTTCGACATCCGCTGTCGAAACCGATCATCCCCATGTTGTTTTTTCAATCCCTCCGAAGAGGGGTGCGCACCCGCTGTGAGGTGCAGATGCCATCGTACGTGACCAACGCGAGCGCATGCCACCGTATTCCCCGTGGCTACGCGTCGCGCTGCTTCCGCTTCGCCGCCGCGATCGCGCGGTCCGACTCCCGCCGGTCCTGCTGCTCCCGCAGCGTCTGCCGCTTGTCGTACTCCTTCTTGCCCCGCGCGAGAGCGATCTCCGCCTTCGCCCGGCCGTCCTTGAAGTACAGCGCGAGGGGAATGATCGTGTGACCCGTCTCCTGCGACTTGGCCTCCAGCTTGTCGATCTCCTCGCGGTGCAGCAGGAGCTTGCGCTTGCGGCGCGCGGAGTGGTTGGTCCAGCTGCCCTGGTGGTACTCGGGGATGTGGGCGTTGTGCAGCCACGCCTCACCCCGGTCGATCTGGACGAAGCCGTCGGCCAGCGACGTCCGGCCCTCGCGCAGCGACTTGACCTCGGTACCGGTGAGCACGAGCCCGGCCTCATAGGTGTCGATGATCGCGTAGTCGTGCCGGGCCTTCTTGTTCTGTGCGACGATCTTGCGCTTGCCGCCCTTCTCGCCGTCCCTGCCCTGTGCGGCCGCCCCGCCCTGCTTGGGCTGGGACTCCTTCGGTACGTACATTCCCTTGCTCATAGTGCCGCCCATTTTCGCACTACGAAGGGGGTCCGCGGGAAACCGATTAACGGGAGCGGCGACCAGCGGGAACGCGAGGGGGCGGGGCGGCTACTGCCCGAGGCCGCTCAGCACCGTCTCGGCCCGCTGGAGGGCGTCCTCGTCCGCCTCCAGGTCCGGGGTGATGCCTCGGCCGTCGACGCCCCGGCCGGAGGGGGTGCGGTAGTGGCCGACGGTCAATTCGGCGACGGAGCCGTCAGGGAGGCGGCTCGGCATCTGGACCGAGCCCTTGCCGAAGGTGCGGGAGCCCACGACCACCGCGCGGCCCCGGTCCTGGAGGGCTCCGGTGAGCAGCTCGGCCGCGCTCATCGTGCCGCCGTCGACGAGCGCGACCAGAGGGCTGGTGGTGTCGCCGCCGGGTTCGGCGTGCAGGGCCTGCTGCTCGCCGTTGACGTCGTACGTGGCGACGAGGCCGCCGTCGAGGAAGGCGGAGGCGGCGGTGACGGCCTCGGAGACCAGGCCGCCGGAGTTGCCACGGAGGTCGAGGACGAAGCCTGCCGCATCGGCGGACTGCTCGACGGCGGCTCGTACGACGTCGCCGGAGCCCTTGGTGAACGCGTCGACCGTGACGACGACGACCCCGCCGGCGGTGCGGCTCACGGTCACGTCCTCGGTGGAGAGGCGGGCCCGGCGCAGGGTCTCGTGCCATGTCCGGGTGCCGCGCCGCAGCTCCAGCGACACCTTCGTACCGGCGGCCGCGCTCTCGGGGGTCTCGCTGTTCTCGGTCCCCCCACCGATCGCGTCGCCGCGGAGTAACGAGACGACCTCGGTGACCGGACGCCCGTCGACCTTCTCGCCGTCGACGCCGACGAGCCGGTCGCCCGCGCGGATCCCGGCGCCGGCGGCGGGCGAGCCGTCCTGCACCCGGGTCACCTCGATACGGCCGTCGCGCCGCAGCCGGGTCCAGAGCCCGACGCCGGTGTACTCGCCATCGAGGGCCTCCTCGAACTGCTCGTACTCGCCCTCGGAGTAGACCGTGCCCCACCGGTCGCCGCTGCGGCTGACGGCACGCTCGGCGGCCTCCACGGGGGACTCGCCCTCGGCCATGGCCTCGGCGGCGGCGTCGGCGACGTCCTGCTCCTTGTTGGCCGGGGCGGAGCGGGAGGGGTTCGCGACGGCCGTGGTCCCGCGGTACTGCCCGTCGAAGGAGCCGGTCGCGGCGCCCGTGGCGAGCACGCTCGCGAAGACCAATGTCAGGGCGGCCCCGCGGCGGATGCGGCGGGGCTTGGAGAACAGGTCGCGGCCTGACATGTCGGCGAGTCTAGGACAACGCGAAGGGCCGCACCGGCCCTTGCCGGTACGGCCCCAGGGGCATGCGTCACACCTTCAGGTACTTGCGCAGCGCGACGAACGCGGCCAACGCCGGCATCAGGAAGCTCACCGTGAGGATGAGCGGCAGCTTGACGAGGACCGCGTCCCAGCCGACGAAATTGATCAACGGCAGGTTGGTGGACAGTGACACTCCGTTGTCGATCACGAAATACTGCCCCAGGAGCAGGAAGGCGCAGGCGACCGTGCCGCCGATGATCCCGGCGACCGCGGCCTCCATGATGAACGGCGCCTGGATGTAGAAGCCCGAGGCGCCCACCAGCCGCATGATCCCGATCTCACGACGACGGCTGAACGCCGAGACACGCACCGTGTTGACGATCAGCAGCAGCGCCACGACCAGCATGACCGCCATCACACCGCGCGCCGCCAGGTTCAGGTACCCCAGAAGCCGGAACAGGTTGTCCAGGATGCCCTTCTGGTCCTGGACCGACTGCACACCGTCACGGCCGTTGAAGGCGCTCGCGATGACCTGGTACTTCTCCGGGTCCTTCAGCTTGATGCGGTACGACTCCTGCATCTGGTCCGGGGTGAGGCTGCTGGCCAGCGGGGAGTCGCCGAACTGCTCCTTGTAGTGCTTGTACGCCTGGTCCTGCGACTCGTAGACGACGTTGTCGACGACCGACATCTTGTTCAGATCGGACTTGATCTGGTTCTTCTGCTCGGTCGTGACGGCGCCCTTGGCGCAGTTGGGGTCGGACTCCGCGTCGCTCTTGTTGCAGAGGAAGACCGACACGTTGACCTTGTCGTACCAGTAGCCCTTCATCTGGCTGACCTGGTCGCTCATCAACAGCGATCCGCCGAACAGGGCGAGGGAGAGGGCGACGGAGACGATGACCGCGAAGGTCATCGTGAGGTTGCGGCGGAGACCGACACCGATCTCCGACAGGACGAACTGGGCGCGCATGGCGTCTCGCTAAGCCTTTCCGTGGACTGGGGCGGTCAGTGCTGGTAGCCGTAGACGCCGCGCGCCTGGTCGCGGACGAGGCGGCCCTTCTCCAGCTCGATGACGCGCTTGCGCATCTGGTCCACGATGTTCTGGTCGTGGGTCGCCATCACGACGGTGGTGCCCGTCCGGTTGATCCGGTCGAGCAGCTTCATGATGCCGACGGAGGTCTGCGGGTCGAGGTTGCCGGTGGGCTCGTCCGCGATCAGGAGCTTGGGCCGGTTCACGAAGGCCCGCGCGATGGCCACGCGCTGCTGCTCACCACCGGACAGCTCACCCGGCATGCGCTCCTCCTTGCCGCCGAGGCCGACCAGATCCAGCACCTGCGGCACGGACTTGCGGATCTCGCCGGGCGACTTGCCGATGACCTCCTGCGCGAAGGCGACGTTCTCGCCGACCGTCTTGTTCGGCAGCAGCCGGAAGTCCTGGAACACCGTCCCGAGCTGGCGGCGCATCTGCGGCACCTTCCAGTTGGACAGGCGTGCGAGGTCCTTGCCCAGGACGTGCACCTGCCCCTGGCTGCAGCGCTCCTCTCGGAGCATCAGCCGCAGGAAAGTGGACTTTCCGGAGCCGGAGGACCCCACGAGGAACACGAACTCGCCCTTCTCGACCTCCAGGGACACATCCCTGAGTGCGGGGCGGGTCTGCTTGGGGTAGACCTTGGACACGTTGTCGAATCGGATCACGGATGCACCACAAGCCGTCGGGAATGGATGACGTGACTGTACCGTCCCCGGCCCAGTAAGGGGCGCGGGCTGTGACCATGTGCGGCTCCGCCGCGTGGGCGCGACAAGCCCCCACCGGCCCGCAGCCGCGAGACAAAGGGCACCCACCCCTTTCCGAGGCCCCCGCGCAACCTCCGGAGGAACCTGGCACAGTGGTGTGGAGGAACGGTCCGGTTCCGCGAAGCGTTGAGGTAGGTGTGAGGCCATTGCAAGGAGGGCGAGGCGCATGACGTACGACCGGTTGGTGTGCGCGAACTGCGCGTCCCCCGTCGCCGAGGGCCGCTGCCATGTGTGCCGGGCCAGCCGCGAGCGACTCCAGCAGGAGAACCCCTTCGCGAGCCTGAGCCCCATGACCCTGATCGCCCTCCTGGCGATCCTCATAGCGGCAGTGGCGCTGCTGGCGCACCAGACGGCATAGGCATAGGGCGCGCGCCGGCACAGGGCGTGCGCGGCGCAGGACGTACGACGAAGGCCCGGGGCTGGCTGCCCC
>NZ_JBHVDX010000241.1:0-15129 GCF_042802555.1 Streptomyces sp. NPDC057474
GCCTCACGAGAGGGGGCCACGGCCGTACGCGTTCCCGTGAGCGGAGTCGGTGCCGGGGTCGGTCCCGGTGCCGGGGTCGGTCAGCGCCCCGTGCGCCCCTTTGGGTGTCTTTACAACCTGTGTGACTTGTACGCCGTACCTGCGAGATACGTCACGATCCGGGCTCAAAGTCCCATCCGGTGGTGTCTACTGGACGGCATGCCTGAGCACATGTCGATCCTCCAGCTGTTGGGCGTGGTCGCCCTCGCCCTCGCGGCGGTCATCTGGGTCGTTGTGCTCGTCCGCGTACTGCGCCGGGACCGTGAGGTCCACCGCGGCCGCTTCGCCGAGCTGGCCCGCAGGCGCGGCCCGCGCCTGCGGGGCCTGCCTCATCAGCGCCGCACGGGCCCGCACGTGGAGCACGTGGAGCTGACCCCGGCGGAGCAGGACGCCTTCGCCTTCCTGGCCCGCCAGTTCAGCGACGACCGCCTGGCCTGAGCCATTCCCTGCACAGGGCCGGCCGAGAGGTCTAGCCGGGCAGCCCCGCCCGGCGTTCCATCGCGTCCCGGGCCGCGTCCTCCGTCGCGTACACCTCGCACATGTGGCGTCCGTCCGGTGTGGCCGTGTGCTCGACCTCCCAGAGGGAGATCTCCTGCCCGTCGGTGAGCAGGAACGCGTGCTCGTACAGCGAGAAGCTCAAGCCGGGCCGACCGCGCCGCGCGGGACGGTGCGGGCGGCCGAAGGCCTGGGTGATCTCGTGCGCGAACGCGGTCCGCAGCAACAGCGTGGCGAGCTCGTCCCCGGGACGGTCCGGATTCTCCGCGCGCCGCAGCAGCCGACGGGCGTGGTCCGCCGAGTCGTCCGGTACGTACTCGTGGCGCGGCTCGGGAAACGCCACCAGCTCCACCATGGCAGGCAGTTCGAAGTCGGGGGCGTCCGGCGGCAGCGGCAGGCGCGCGGTGGCGGCCCGCAGCTCCTCGTCGTCCGTGTACACCTCGTGCTGGATGTCGCTGCCGGGCACCGTGTTGTGCACCAGCTCCCACAGGGTGACGGCGGAGCCGTCGGCGAGCAGCCAGGTGTGCCGGTACGTCGCCCTGTGCAGCCCCGAACTGTAGTGCGCGGAGTGCAGCGAACTGTCGTGCGCGAGGGCACAGTCGAGCTGTCGTATCGTCTCGTCGGGCAGTTCGAAGGAGTTCAGGGCGCGGCCGAGGAGTCGCGCGAGGTGCTCCTCAGGAGACTCGGGCGACTCGGGTGGCTCGTACGCTGCCGTCTCGTACGGAACGCTCAAGGTTTCTCCCGGCGTTGCTGCATGTCACCTTGTGGGTGCATACCGTAGCCCCTCGGTCGGACATCATGTCCGGGAACCGAGAAAACGTACGTCTATAAAACGACGGGGCCGCGCGGTTGGTTCCCGCGCGGCCCGACGAACTCCCAGAACAGCGGGGTCAGATGGCGCTGTCCGCCGTCCACTCGCTCCACGACATGTTCCAGCCGTTGAGGCCGTTGTCCGGCGAGACCGTCTTGTCGGGGGAGTTCTTGACGATCACCACGTCGCCGACCAGCGAGTTGTCGAAGAACCACTTGGAGACCGTGTCGCCGTTCGCCCCCTGGACGTCCGCGAGGCCGACGCAGCCATGGCTGGTGCCCTCGCGTCCGAAGGGCGGGTTGGACTTGTTGTACCAGTAATTGCCGTGGATGAAGGTGCCCGACGTCGTCAGCCGCATCGCGTTCGGCACGTCCGCGATGTCGTACTCACCGCCGAAGCCCACCGTCGACCCGTTCATCCGCGTCTGCCGGAACTTCTCCGAGATCACCATCTGACCGTTGTACGTCGGGTTCGCGGCAGCGCCCGCGGAGATCGGCACGGTCTTGAGCGTCTTCCCGTCCCGGACGACCGTCATGGTCTGCGTGTTCACGTCGACCGTGGAGACCTGCGAGCGCCCGACCGTGAAGGTGACGGTCTTGTCCTGCACGCCGTAGAGGCCGTTCGCGCCCTCCACACCGTCCAGGTCGATCTTCATCGTGACCTTGGACCCGGCCTTCCAGTACTCCTCGGGCCGGAAGTCGAGCCGCTGCTCCCCGAACCAGTGCCCCGCCACCTCCTGCCCGCTGCTCGACGTCACCGTGATGTGCGACTGCACGGCCTTCCGGTCCGTGATCGCCTTGTCGAAGGTGAACGACACCGGCATCCCCGCCCCGACCGTGGTGCCGTTGTCCGGCGTGTACGTCCCGATGAAGCTGTTGGCCGTCGACACGGTCGTGAAGATGGAGTTGGCGGCCGATGTCTTCCCGTCGGCGTTCTTCGCGGTCGCGGAGATCCGGTACTTCGTGCCGCGCTCCAACTGCTCCTTCGGCTTCCAGGACAGCCCGTCCGCGGCTATCTCGCCCGCCACGACCGCGCCGCCCTCGGCCACGGTCATCTCGACCTCGGTCAGCTTGCCGCCGCTGACCTTCACGCCGGTCGCGTTGATGGACGCGCCCGTCGACCCCTCCTTCGCCGAGATCGTGATCCGCGCTGCCGCGTCCTCGGCCGAAGTCCCCTTGCCATCACTCTTGTTGTCGGCCTGGGCGTCCCCGCCACAGCCGGTGAGGGTCAGCGCACCGACCACCAGCACGGCACAGGTCCCCAGTGCACGCCGTACAGCAATCTTCGGCCTCGTCACGATCTGCTCCAGCTTCTTCGCGTCTACGTGATCTACGTGATCCGCTCCGGTACGTGGACAAAGAGCGAACGACGGCCGAGCGGGTTCCCCCGCTTCCCGCCTGACGGCATCACGTGACAGAACCGGGACAATCGCCCCCGGCGACACCTGCTGGAACTACCGGCCTCTCAAGACCCCCCTCATCCCACGGATCCCCGTCATCCCTTATCCGTACAACTCCCCGTACGAAGGCCACACTCCCCCCGGCCCGTCCACCGACTCGGCCGCCCGCACCGCCCGTACGATCGCCCACGTCACCAAGTCCGCTCCTGCCGCGAGGAGTTCGTTCAGGGCGAGGGGACCGGACTGTGGCGGCAGCGGCCGGGCGCCCGTCGCCAGCGTGAACACCGTGTCCCCGTCGTTGAGTAGATGTACGGGGCGTACGGCGCGGGCGATGCCGTCGTGCGCCGTGCCGGCCAGCTTCTGGGCCTGGGCGCGGGTCAGGTCGGCGTCGGTGGCGACCACGGCCAGCGTGGTGTTCAGCGGGGGAGGAGGACTCTTCGCGGCGGCCTCGGCGACCCGTCGGCGCGCGTTCTCGTGGACCTCCGGCGCCGGATACGCCGTACGCCCCTGGAACAACTCCCCGTACAACACGCCCGTCTCCGGATCCATCACCGATCCCGCCGCGTTGGCCACCACCAGCGCGGCCACCGTGATCCCCGAGTCCAGCACGGTGCTCGCGGTGCCGATGCCGCCCTTGAGCAGCCCGACCGTCGCCCCCGTTCCGGCACCCACGCAGCCCTCCGCCACCGGGGCACCGGGCCCGCTCGCGGCGGCCGTCTCGACCGCGGCCCGGCCGGTGGCCGCGTCCGGTCTGGCCTTGAAGTCCCCGCCCCGGCCCAGGTCGAAGACACAGGCGGCCGGCACGACCGGCACCACGTGCGCCGGGTCGGGCCCGACCCGTACACCGCGTCCGCGCTCCTCCAGCCAGGCCATCACCCCCGACGCGGAGTCCAGCCCGTACGCGCTGCCTCCGGTCAGCACCACGGCCTCGACCCTCTGTACGAGGTTGCGCGGGTCGAGGGCGTCCGTTTCCTTGGTGCCGGGCCCGCCCCCGCGCACGTCCACGGCCGCGACCGCGCCGCCCTCCGGAGCCAGCACGACCGTGGTACCGGTGAGCCAGCCCCCGCCGACCCGGGTGGCGTGGCCGACCCGCAGGCCGGGGACATCGGTCAGAGCGTCAACTGCCATGGGCATCTCGGGTGTTGTGGGCCTCGTGAGTCCTGTCGGACTCGTCGTTGTGGGTGCCGTGGGCTCGGGCGGTGAGCGCCACCCCGACCGCGACCGTCAAGGTCGCCACGATGCCCGCCGCCAGGACCGCCCAGTGGCCCAGGAACGTGCACACGATCACGGCCAGCGCGGCCAGCGGCAGGACGGTCTGCTGGGCCGTGCCCACCTTGTAGTGGCGGGCGTGCAGCGCCCACACGGAGAGGAGGTACAGCGCCGTCGGCAGGGTCACCGCTGCGGACGCGGCCAGCGTGGAGATGTGCGCCTTGTGCACCGCCTCCTCCACCGCGACCTCCAGCCCCGCGCCGATCGCGGCCGCCGAGGCGAAGATCAGGTAGTGGCCGTAACCCCACAGGAAGCTCTCCTTGTTGGAGCGCAGATGACCGTGGATGGGAACGGTGAAGTAGACCCACCACGAGGAGAACACGATCAGCAGCCCGCCCACCGCGATCGGCAGCAGTTCGCCCAGCGCGTTGTTCTCGTCCACCGCCGACTTCACGGCGACCGTCGCCGCCAGGATCGTCTCGCCGAGCACGATGATGGTGAACAGGCCGTACCGCTCGGCGATGTGATGCGGATGCCAGGACGTCTGGAAGCCCTTCTCCGCGTACACCGGGACGCACATCTCGGCGATCGCCATCACCAGGAACAGCCACGGCCTGGCCGGCTCCGGCAGGACCAGCAGCCCCAGCCAGCCGACCTGGCAGAGCACCACGCCGCCCGCGTACCGCAGTGCCGTGACCTGCTCGGCGCCCGTCGCGGTTCGCGCGGCCCGCAGCCACTGCGCGGTCATCGCCAGTCGCATGATCACGTAGCCGAGCACGACCAGCAGCCAGTCATGGTCCTCGAAGGCCCGGGTGACCCCGGCGGCGAGCACGAGCACACCGGCTATCTGGACGAGGGTCACCAGCCGGTAGGGCACGTCGTCGTTGTCGTACGCCGAGGCGAACCAGGTGAAGTTCATCCAGGCCCACCAGATCGCGAAGAAGATCATCGCGTAGTTCACGACGCCCTCGGCCGCGTGTGCCTCCGCGACGGCGTGCACCAGCTGGACGCCCGCCTGGGCGACGGCGACGACGAAGCACAGGTCGAAGAAGAGCTCCAGCGGCGAGGCGACCCGATGCACCTCCCCACGCCCCCGCGCGACCAGCCTGCGCACCGGCGCCCGGGCGACGCCGGACGGGGAGGTGGCAGCCGAGGACGAGGCCGGGGACGGGGCCGAGGCCGTGCCAGAGCCTGGGGTCGGTTCCGGAGCCGAGGGGGTCGAGGGCGTGGAACTGGACGTCATGGGGCCAAGCACACCAGAAAATCCGGTGGAATTCTCGCTCAGGTGTTCACAAGTGCAGGAGAGGGCTGAGGGAGTGCGCGGACGGGCCCGGTGCGGGTGTGGGTGAGCTGGGGGAGGGGCTGCGGCTGGAAATCGTTCGTGCTCGGGGCCGTACCCTGGAGACATGAGTACCGCTCCCGCCTCCCAACCGCGTGACCCCAAGGCCGCGCTGGTCTTCGACGACCCGCTGAGCCGGCCGTCGTCCGACGACACGGACCACGGGTGGGGCGAGCGGCCCGGTGACAGCGGCGACAGCGCGGCCGACCTGAAGCGCTTCCTCGACGAGAAGCCGCCCCACCACATCTGACACCGCCGGCCGTCGGCCTTGTGCCGCTGGCATCGCTGACCAGAGGCCATGATTTGTCGGTATCGCCGGCCAAAGGTTTCGAGCGCCGTTACTCGCGGTCGTGGCCCGAGCCGCGCTGGGCCACCAGGGCGTCGCGGATCTCCTTGAGCACCTCCAGCTCGGTCACCTCGATGACCTCGTGCGCGCCTTCCTTCGCCTTCCGGCGGGCTTCCTGGCGGGCCAGGTACTTGGCCATGGGGAGCACCATCAGGAAGTAGACGACGGCCGCGGTGATGACGAAGCTGAGCGTGGCGCTCAGGACTGTGCCCCACATGATCGGGATGCCGTTGGTGACCGTGCCGTCCGCAGCCGTTTTGCAGGGGTCCTTCAGACACGAGCTGTACTTGTCGAGGTCCTTGGTGCCGAAGGCACCCACCAGTGGGTTGATGACCCCCTTCACCACCGAGTTGACGATGTTGGTGAAGGCTGCGCCGATGACCACGGCGACGGCCAGGTCGACGACGTTCCCCCGCATCAGGAAGGCCTTGAAGCCCTCCCAGATGCTCGGCTCCTTCTTCTCGCTCACCACGAGGCCTCTCTGCGCTGGTTGTGGAACAAACGACTCCGCAACCTACGTCAGGGCCGGTCCCGGGTGTCCAAGTGGGTCCCTTCATTGTGGGACTTGACGGGTGGGGGCCGGCGTCGGGGTTGGCGGTCACCACAGGGTCACCGCCAGGCGGGACGTGGCGCCCGCGCCGGCCAGCCGGGCCGCCGTGCGGCGGGGCACGGTCAGGACGACCAGGGCTCCGCTCTCGGTGGCGCTGGCGGTCGGCACTTTGGCCACGCGGGCGCCGCGTGCGACGACCCGTGCGGCGCCGGCGCCCGTCGCGGACTCCTCGGCCGCGATCACGTCGACGCGGTCGCCGGGGTGCAGCAGCCGTACCGTCGCGCCGTCGGCGATGCGTACCGGTGCGGTCACCGTCGCCACGGTGCTGGGTCGCTCGGGGAGCGGGTCGGCCACGGGGTGGCCCCTGACCCGTTCGGCTTCCCTCGGTCCTGCCCCCGTCGCCAGCAGGGCGGCGGCAGTCACCGCCAGGCCCGCGGCCAAGGCTCGCCTTCGGCAGCGGGCGAGGCGGCGGAGCCGGTGGGCGCCGCCGCGTACCCGTAGTGGGGCGAAGTGTGGGACCTCGCAGGTGGGAGGGGTGTCGGTGCCGGGTGGGCCGGCGGCCCAGGAGGGAAGGCGTGCGGACGAGGGCGAGGACGAGGGCGTGGATGAGAGTGAGGGTGAGGATGAGGATGAGGATGAGGGTGAGGGTGAGGATGAGGGACGGGACATGGGGCCACCACCTGCTGTGTGAGATCGGCTTGCGGTCCCACGATGAGGCTTCGCGGCGAAGCCTGCTGTGGCCTGTGGACTACCCACCGACTGTGGAAAACTCCGCCACCCGAATGAGGAGTTCCGCCCCCGCCGCCCCTACCCGTCCCATCCCCAGGGGCGCTGCCCCTTCGACCCCGAACCAACTCTGTGGATGCGCCCCAGACCCGCTGTCGCCCTTCGGGCTCGTCCTCGAACGCCGGACGGGCTGAAAATGGCTGGGCTCATCCTCGGCCGTTGGGCGGGCTGGGAATGACTGGGCTCGCTCTCAAACGCCGGGCGGGCTGGGAATGGCTGGGCTCGTCCTCATACGCCGGACGGGCTGGGAATGGCTGGGCTCGCTCTCAAACGCCGGGCGGGCTGGGAATGGTTGGGCTCGCTCTCATACGCCGGGTGGGCTGGGAATGGCTGGGCTCGCTCTCAAACGCCGGGCGGGCTGGGAATGGTTGGGCTCGTCCTCGATCGCCCACGGGCCCGATGGCTCTCCTGTCACGGCAGTTCGAACCCAGGGTCCATCCCGCCCAGTGCGTTCGTGCACGGGCAGGCACGGCTGTCGTTCGACGGTAGTGCGGCGATCGCCTCGAACAGGACGCCCCGGAGGCGGTCGACGTTGGCGGCGAAGACCTGGAGGACTTCCTCGTGGGAGACGCCCTCGCCGGTCTCGGCGCCGGCGTCGAGGTCGGTGACGAGGGTCAGGGTGGTGTAGCAGAGCTCGAGTTCGCGGGCGAGGATGGCCTCGGGGTGGCCGGTCATGCCGACGACGGACCAGCCCTGGGCCCGGTGCCACAGGGACTCGGCGCGGGTGGAGAAGCGGGGGCCCTCGACCACGACGAGGGCGCCGCCGTCCACCGGTTCCCAGTCGCACCCGCGCGCCGCTTCGAGGGCGGCCTTGCGGCCGACGGGGCAGTAGGGGTCGGCGAACGAGACATGGACGACGTTGGGGATGGCGCCGCCGGGCAGCGGGAGGCCGTCGAAGTAGGTCTGGGTGCGGGACTTGGTGCGGTCCACCAACTGGTCCGGGACGAGGAGCGTGCCCGGTCCGTACTCCGGCCGCAGACCGCCCACCGCGCACGGGCCGATCACCTGGCGCGCCCCGACGGAGCGCAGCGCCCACAGGTTGGCGCGGTAGTTGATGCGGTGCGGCGGCAGATGGTGGCCGCGGCCGTGGCGCGGGAGGAAGGCGACCCGGCGTCCGGCGATCTCACCGAGGAAGAGGGAGTCGCTGGGCGGCCCGTAGGGGGTGTCGACCTGTATCTCGGTCACGTCGTCGAGGAAGGAGTAGAAGCCCGAGCCTCCGATGACGCCGATCTCCGCCAGGTCCGTCCCCGCCGTGCCGTCCGCCGTGCCCGCCCCGACCGCAAGCCGGACCCCGTTCTCCACGTGCTCCGTGTTCGCCATGCCCGCACCCTAACCGGGCCGGGAAACGCCGAAGACCCCGCCGGTCGTCGTACGACGGCGGGGTCCCGGACGGAGGTGCTACGCGGCCGAGGTGCTGCTGGTGGAGGAAGAGCCCGAGGACGACGACTTCGAGTCGGAGGACGACGAAGACGACGAGGGCTTCGCGTCCGAGGCCGACTTCGCGTCCGACGAGGACTTCGACGTCGCCGGGCTGCTGCTCGACGAGGAGCCGCGGCTGTCGTTCCGGTAGAAACCGGAGCCCTTGAAGACGATGCCGACCGCGGAGAACACCTTCTTGAGGCGGCCGTTGCAGGCGGGGCACTCGGTCAGGGCGTCGTCGGTGAACTTCTGCACCGCTTCGAGGCCCTCACCGCATTCGGTGCACTGGTACTGGTACGTCGGCACTGGCTCTTCCTCCTGGCACTCTCACTCGATGAGTGCTAACGATCGTCCATGTTAACCCGTGCTGCCGACGAATGGAGTAACGCACGTCACCTGCTCACGGGCGGCGGTCAGGGCTTGACCGCCATGAGGGCCTTCCCGCCCACGTGGGAAGCCGCTTGAGCGGCGGAGTCACAGTGACCAATTCCCTGGGAAAATCACAGGTCACATCTCACCGATCGCGGCAGGTTCGCGATGGGCCGCGCCGCGCGTGACCACGCGGGTCACGCGCGGCGGCACCAGCCGCCTACGCAGCGCCAACAGCGTGGCAAGAGCCAATGCCGTACCGGCCATCGGCACCAGGAATCCGGCGCCGGTCCACAGTCGGTCCTCCAGCTGTCCGGCGGCCGTGACGGCGGCCGCCTGGCCGAGCGCGACCGCGCCGGTCAGCCAGGTGAAGGCCTCCGTGCGGGCACCGGACGGGACCAGGGAGTCGACCAACGTGTAGCCGGTGATCAGGGCCGGGGCGATGCACATGCCGACCAGCAGGCCGAGCGCGGCGAGGACGAGCACGGAGTCGGCGGTCCACAGGGCGGAGGTCACCAGCGCGAGGGCCGTGTAGCCGACGACCAGGCGCCGCCGATGGGCGACCTTCCACGCGATCGCGCCGCAGACGATGCCGGAGAGCATGTTGCCGGCGGCGAAGACGCCGTACAGGACGCCGTTCAGACCGGGCTCGCCGATCGACTCGGAGAAGGCGGCGAGCGAGACCTGCATGCCGCCGAAGACGGAGCCGATGCCCAGGAAGGTGACGATCAGGACGCGCACTCCGGGGACGGACAGGGCGGAGACGTGCTCCACGCGCGCGTGCGCCACGGAGACGACCTTGGGCTGGGTGCCGCGCTGCGCGGCGAACAGCAGGCCGCCGATCAGGGTGAGCCCGGCCTCGGTGAACAGGCCGGCCGCCGGGTGCACAGCGGTGCAGAGCGCGGTCGCGACCAGCGGGCCGAGCACGAAGGTCAGCTCGTCGGTGACGGACTCGAAGGCGGCCGCGGTGCTCATCAGGGGCGAGTCCTGGAGCTTGACGCCCCAGCGGGCCCGCACCATGGGGCCGATCTGCGGCACCGAGGCTCCGGTCGGTACGGCGGCGGCGAAGAGCGCCCACAGGGGGGCGTCCATCAGGGCCAGCGCCGTCAGGGAGAGGCCCGCAGCCCCGTGGACGAGGATGCCGGGGATCAGGACGGCCCGCTGGCCGTGACGGTCGGCGAGACGGCCGCTGTAGGGGGCGAACAGCGCCATGGAGACACCGGTCGCGGCGGCCACGGCGCCGGCCGCCCCGTACGAGCCGGTGGTGTGCTGGACCAGCAGCACGATGGAGATGGTCAGCATCGCGAACGGCTGGCGTGCCGCGAAGCCGGGGAGAAGGAACGTCCACGCGCCACGGGTGCGCAGCAGCTGCCCGTAGCCCGGGCGGGACGCCTTCGAGGTGTTCGAGGTGACCGTGGACGCCACGGCCGTGCCTTTCCGCCGCCTGGTAGCGCGGCCCCCCGGTTCGCGGGGGATCGGGCGCCGAGAGCTGTCCTCTTGCGCCACTGCGGTAGATGCCGGGCCCACAGGGAGGGGCGTGACGGCCGCCATACGGTCGCGCCAGCTCTGCGTCAGACAGAGTTGGTCCGATCAAGTGCGCCTTCATCGTACAGGGGGATAAGCCGGGTCACCTGTGAAAATGAGCACCATGGACGGCCGTACCCCTGATTTCAGAGGGTGTGAGCGGTGCGAAACCCGTTCTCAACGACCTGCCCCGCGTTTCTCAACGACCCGCCCTGCCGGTCCCGTTGCCCTTCCCCAGCCAGTCGGCCAGCTTGCCGCCCTGGCCGACGGCCCTGAGGCGGCGTTCCGCCTGGTCCCGTACGGGATCCGTGGCGACGACGAGCAGCTCGTCGCCACGTCGCAGCACCGTGGTCGGCAGCGGCACGAAGGAGGTGCCGTCGCGGACGACGAGGGTGACGGCGGCGCCCGGGGGGAGCCGGAGCTCGTTGACCTCGACGCCGTGCATCCGGGACTTCTCGGGGATGGCGACGGACAGCAGGTGGCCGCGCAGCCGCTCCAGGGGCGCCGATTCGATGCCGAGGTCGGCGGCCTCGTCGCCGGAACCGCCCAGGCGCAGCTTGCGGGCCAGCCAGGGCAGCGTCGGTCCCTGGACGAGGGTGTAGACCACGACGAGCACGAAGACGATATTGAAGATCCGGCGGCTGCCCTCGACCCCGCTCACCATGGGGATCGTCGCCAGGATGATGGGCACCGCGCCGCGCAGCCCGGCCCACGACAGCAGTGTCTGCTCCCGCCACGGCACCCGGAACGGTGTGAGTGCGACGGCGACGCTCAGCGGGCGCGCCACCATGGTCAGCACCAGGCCTATGACGAGCGCGGGCCAGATGTCGTCGCCCATCTCGTGCGGGGTGACCAGCAGTCCGAGCAGGACGAACATGCCGATCTGGGCGATCCAGCCGACTCCCTCGGCGAAGCCGCGCGTGGCCGGCCAGTGGGGCAGCTTGGCGTTGCCGAGGACCATGGAGGCCAGGTAGACGGCGAGGAAGCCGCTGCCGTGGGCCAGGGCGCCGGCCGCGTACGCGGCGACGGCGATGGCCATGACGGCGATCGGGTAGAGACCGGAGGCGGGCAGGGCGATGTGCCGCAGGCCCCAGGAGCCGAGCCAGCCGACCGCGAGGCCGATGGCGGCGCCGATCGCCAGCTCCAGCGCTATCTCACCGATCAGGACGTACCAGTGTTCGACCGGTCCGGCCATGGAGAGCGAGGCGACGAGGATGACCACCGGGGCGTCGTTGAAGCCGGACTCGGCCTCCAGGGTGCCCGTCACGCGCGCGGGGAGGGGGATCTTGCGCAGCACGGAGAAGACGGCCGCCGCGTCCGTGGAGGACACGACCGCGCCGATGATGAGTGACTGTCGCCACTCCAGGCCGATCAGATAGTGCGCGCCCGCCGCTGTGACGCCGACGCTCACCGCGACTCCGACCAGCGCCAGTGAGCTGGCGGCCGGCAGGGCCGGCTTGATCTCCTTCCACTTCGTGCCGAGGCCGCCCTCCGCCAGGATCACGACGAGGGCCGCGTAGCCGATGACCTGGGTCAGTTCGGCGTTGTTGAAGTGGATGTCGCCGATGCCGTCCTGGCCCATGGCGATGCCGATGCCCAGGTACACGAGCAGGCTGGGGAGCCCGCTGCGCGACGAGATCCGGACCGCGGCGACCGCGACTAGCAGGACGAGCGAGCAGACGAGCAGGAGCTGGTTGAGGTCGTGGACAGTCAGAGGGCCGTACCTTTCTCGCCGAACCGCACGTGGTTCCGAGTGTGGGGATGCCGAGCACTGGATGCGGGCACGCGCGCATGGAGGCATGCGAAGCCGATCACGGAAACCGTGCGGTTGCGGTTACGTCAGTGCAAGTACTTCATTACCTTACCTAACTCTTGACGATTTCTTGACGCTTGCAAGGGCAAGATCGAACAGTCGTCCGCGCCAGTTCCCGACTCCGCGTCAAGTCGCGTCGGGCCCTGCGCCTATGGTTGCTCCAGCGTTCAGTACAAAGCACAGCCCGACCTGCCGCTCGTGTTAGGACAGCAAGGACAGCGATGCCCACCGACACCACCCCCTCCGGCCAGCAGTCCGGCAAGTCCGGCAGGAAGAAGGGACGCAAAGTCCGTCTTCTCCTGATCGTCCTGGTCCTGGCCATCATCGGTGGCGTCGGCTACGGGGCGTTCTGGTCCGTTTCCACCGTGCGCGCCTCCTTCCCCCAGACCAAGGGCTCGATATCCCTGGACGGTCTGTCGGGACCGGTCGACGTCAAGCGCGACGACCACGGGATCCCGCAGATCTACGCCTCCTCCGACGAGGACCTGTTCATGGCGCAGGGCTACGTCCAGGCGCAGGACCGGTTCTACGAGATGGACGTGCGCCGCCACATGACGGCCGGCCGCCTCTCGGAGATGTTCGGCGAGGGCCAGGTCGACAACGACGAGTTCCTGCGCACCCTCGGCTGGCACCGGACCGCCGAGGAGGAGTACAAGAAGACGCTCTCGGCCGAGACGAAGAAGTACCTCGACGCGTACGCCGAGGGGGTCAACGCCTACCTCGCCGGCAAGGACGGCGAGGAGATCTCCCTGGAGTACGCGGCCCTCGGCTTCGCAGGCGACTACAAGCCCGAGGAGTGGACCCCGGTCGACTCGATCGCCTGGCTGAAGGCGATGGCGTGGGACCTGCGCGGCAACATGCAGGACGAGATCGACCGCGCCCTGATGACCAGCCGCCTCGGCCCCAAGCAGATCGCCGACCTGTACCCGCAGTACCCGTACGACCGCAACAAGACGATCGTGCAGGAGGGCGAGTACGACGAGCTCACCGAGACCTGGTCGGACGGGTCCCGGTCGACGCAGGGCACCGGCGGCTCCACGCAGGGCACCGGCGGCACGGGAACGGGCGTGAGCGCCGCCGGGACCTCCACGGACTCCTCGGCCCTCCAGACCCAGCTGGACGGCCTCTACAACGTCCTGGAGGACCTGCCCGAGGCCGTCGGAGTGAACGGCAACGGCATCGGCTCCAACTCCTGGGTCGTCTCCGGCAGCCACACCATCACCGGTAAGCCGCTGCTGGCCAACGACCCGCACCTGTCGGCCACGCTGCCGTCGGTCTGGTACCAGATGGGCCTGCACTGCAAGGCCGTCTCCGAGAAGTGCCAGTACGACGTCGCCGGCTACACCTTCTCGGGCATGCCCGGCGTGGTCATCGGCCACAACGCCGACATCGCCTGGGGCATGACCAACTCCGGCGTCGACGTCACCGACCTCTACCTGGAGAAGCTCACCGGCGACGGCTACCAGTACGGCGCCAAGGTCCTGCCCTTCGACACCCGCGAGGAGACCATCGAGGTCTCCGGCGGCTCGTCCAAGAAGATCGTCGTCCGCACCACCAACAACGGCCCCCTGCTGTCCGACCGCAACGACGAACTCGTCGAGGTCGGCAAGAAGGCCTCCGTCGACCAGGACGCCCCCGACCGCGGCGACGGCTACGGCATCGCCCTGCGCTGGACCGCGCTGGACCCCGGCACCTCCATGGACGCCGTCTTCGCCATGAACAGGGCCAAGGGCTGGGACGACTTCCGCGAGGCCGCCGCCCTGTTCGACGTCCCCTCGCAGAACCTGACCTACGCCGACACCGAGGGCAACATCGGCTACCAGCTGCCCGGCAAGATCCCCACCCGGGGTGCGGGCGACGGTTCGCTGCCCGCACCGGGCTGGGACACCAAGTACCGCTGGACCGGCTACATCGACCAGGACGAGCTGCCGTACGAGTACAACCCGAAGCGCGGCTACATCGTCACCGCGAACCAGGCCGTCGTCGACCAGGACTACCCGTACACGCTCACCAAGGACTGGGGCTACGGCACGCGCGCGCAGCGCATCACCAGCCTCATCGAGTCGAAGATCAAGGGTGGCGGCAAGATCTCCACCGACGACATGCGGCAGATGCAGATGGACAACAGCAGCGAGATCGCCAAGCTGCTGGTGCCGCTGCTGCTCAAGATCGACGTCGACGACAAGGAAGTCCGCCAGGCGCAGAAGCTCCTGGAGGGCTGGGACTACACCCAGGACGCCGACTCGGCGGCCGCCGCGTACTTCAACTCGGTCTGGCGCAACATCCTGAAGCTCGCCTTCGGCAACAAGCTGCCCAAGGAGCTGCGCGTCGAGGGCCAGTGCCTGTCGGTCGAGCCGGTCGACACCACCGGGCCCGCCGACGAGGACCAGCGGGTGCGCGAGTGCGGCAAGCGCGACGCGGACCAGGCGCAGCCGGACGGCGGCGACCGCTGGTTCGAGGTGGTCCGCCGGATCATCGACGACGAGGACAACGACTGGTGGTCCACGCCGAAGATACGGAACCTGGACGCCGCCGACACCCGTGACGAGCTGTTCAAGCGGGCCATGCGGGACGCCCGTTGGGAGCTCACCGCCAAGCTCGGCAAGGACATCGACACCTGGAGCTGGGGCCGGCTGCACCGCCTGTTCCTGGAGAACCAGACCCTCGGCACCGAGGGCCCCGGTTTCCTCCAGTACATGCTCAACCGCGGCCCCTGGAAGCTCGGTGGCGGCGAGGCCACGGTCAACGCCACCGGCTGGAACGCGGCGGGCGGCTACGAGGTCGTCTGGGTGCCCTCGATGCGCATGGTGGTGAACCTCGGGGACCTCGACAAATCCAAGTGGATCAACCTCACCGGCGCCTCCGGGCACGCGTACAACGCGCACTACACCGACCAGACCGACAAGTGGGTCAAGGGCGAGTTGCTGACGTGGTCGTTCTCGGACAAGGCGGTCGAGAGCGGCACGAGCGACACGCTGCTGCTGAAACCGTGACGCTCGCCTGAAACGGAAAGCGGCCTCCACGCACGCG
>NZ_JBHVDX010000242.1:0-14953 GCF_042802555.1 Streptomyces sp. NPDC057474
CCACGCGGTCAGGCCCAGGGGCTCACCGCCGTGAAGGAACTGTCGGCCCGGAAGGTGTCCGTGGCCTGGTACACGTCCAGGCGCAGCTCGTAGTTGTAGTGCCGGATGTAGCGGCCCGGGTAGTTGTACGACTCCAGGCGGACCGAACCGGAGGTCGTGCCCGGTCGGGCGCAGTACGTGGCGTCCTTGTCGAAGACGGTCGTGCCGTCGTCCGCGGCGAAGCGGACCCGGTAGTCCCAGTGCCGCAGATAGCGGCCGGCGGAGTCGCGGAAGGAGTAGCAGTTGGCGTCCGCGAGGCCGGGCACGATCGTGAAGGTCGCGCTCTGCTTGACGGCGGTGGTGCTGGAGGAGGTCACCGGGTCGACGTAGCCGAGGCTGTCGGAGCGGACGACGGCGTAGCGGCCCGTGTAGTTGACGGACTGCAGGGACCGGGTGGTGTTGGTCGGCAGGGTGACACCGCCGGACACGGTCTCCTTGAGGACGGTCAGGTGGCGTACGAAGCCGGTGAGGCCCGGGAGCTCGGTGGGGGTCGACCAGGTGGCGAAGTTGTCGTAGCTGTCGCTGTACCAGTACTTCCCGGCGCCGTAGGCGTCGTAGTAGATCCGCCAGCCGCCGTTGTCGAGCTGGACGAGCGCCGGGCCCTCCATTCCGGAGCCGAAGCCCGCCCAGTTGCCTGTCTTCTGGATGGTGTACGGGCCGGTGAGGCTGGAGGCGGTGGCGTACTCGATGTACTTCGTCGTCTCGTTCTTGGTGAACGCGTGGTACGTGGAGCCGACCTTGACGACGAAGGTGTCGATGTAGTTCGGGCTGATGCCGGAGAGCACGGTCGGTGCGGACCAGGCGGTGAGGGCGGAGTTCGTCGCCGTCAGCTTGTACGGCTTGAAGATCCACTCGCCGTCGGCCGCGATGGACGCGGACAGGATGATGTTGACGCTGCCGTTGGTGTCGACGAACCACTCCGGCGCCCAGGCGCGCTGCAGACCGCTGATCGGGACCGTGTAGTCGTACAGGAAGGTCCAGTTGAGGCGGTCGGTGGAGCGGGCGAAGCCGATGGTGGTGGAGAGCGCCGACCAGGTGCGGGTGGTGTAGGTCAGGTAGTAGTAACCGTCCGTGTGCTTGAAGATGCTGGGGTCGCGGATCAGACCGGAGGGCGGGGTGTACGCCGGACCCTTCTGGAGGGTGAACCCGGTCGCGTCCGGCGAGTCGTAGACGTACATGTTCGACTCGCTGCTGTTGGTGAACGCGGTCATGGTGTACCGCGTCGCCTGCCCGGCCGCCGGGTGGGCTGCTCCGGCCGGGGCGGCGAAGGCGGTGGTGAGGCCCAGCAGGGCGGCCACCGAGGTGAGGAGGGCGAGGACCGCCCTGAGGGTTCTGTTCAACGCTCGTCCCATTTCTGCGTGAACTGCCCTGAGGCGTGGAGTGTTGTTCGAAATTTCGGCTCATGTGCGGAACTTCGGTCAGAAGATAAGAGGGAGACATGTGCGCGTCAATGGATCGCGCAGGGATTGTGCGAGGCGAGGTTCCGCTTATCCGCCGCACAGGTCACCGGCGTTGCCTCCGACCCGGTGTTTCCCCAGGTCATGACTGGTTTCCCAGCCGGCTCACGGGAGGGCAACAGGAAACCCGTCGACCCCGGTGAGCGGCGGGGCAACTCTGGATTCGTGAGCACGCAGCAAGACCCACGACCGAGCAGGACCCACGACCAAGGGGGAACGATGCGCAAGCTCAAGGCGATGAGGACCATGGCGGCGATGGCGCTCGCCGTCGGCGCGATGACGGCGGCCGGCGCGAGCCAGGCGCAGGCGGCGCCGCAGGCCGACAGCTTCGGCTGCCCGTCCGGGTATGTGTGCATGTACCCGGGAGCCGGCTGGAACAACAACACGCCGACCCACAAGTACTACCGGTACGGGACGTACAACCTCAGCAACGTGGTCGGGACCTACCGCATCTACAACAACCAGACCGGGGGCGCGACGATGCGGACCTGCACCGGCTACAACGGCACCGGCTGCGAGGGCTACCTGCCGGCCGGCTGGTACATCGACAAGAACATGACGCCCATCAACTCGATCACCCTGCAGGCCTAGTTTCGGCCGCGCGACAGCTCGGACCACGTCCGGAACCGCTTTTCGCGGTTCCGGACGTTCGTGTTTTCGCCACTCCGGGTGAAAGGCTTGGTCACCCTCACCGCCCCGACAGTAACCTGGGCATCCGCCGTCTCACGGCCCGCACTGCCTTGGGGGACACCTTGGGGGACCCGCAGCTCGGAGATGGACCAGATCTCCGGAGCGAACCGAACCGGAATGCGCTGACCACGCACTCCTTCCCCGCACAGCTGAGACGACTGAGGCGGGAACGCGGACTGTCGCTCACCGATTTGGCCCGGCAGACCCACTACAGCAAGGGCTACCTCAGCAAGATCGAGACCGGTACGAAGCGAGCCACCGCCGACGTGGCCCGCCTCTGCGACCAAGTCCTGCAGGCCGACGGCGAGTTGCTGCGGCTGGTGCAACAGACACCGCATCGCGACGGCCAGGTCGGCTGCGAAGCCGACCCCTCCGAACAGCGGTCCGGCGAGGCGTGTCCCTACCGCGGCCTGTCGGCGTTCACCCCGCAGGACGCGGAATGGTTCTTCGGCCGGGAACGCGCGACGGCCGCACTGGTGGAACGGATCTTCGAGCGGGTCGGCAGCGGACCGCTGATGCTGGTCGCCCCGTCGGGAGCGGGCAAGTCGTCCCTGCTCAACGCCGGTCTCGTCCCCGCCCTGCGGCGCGGCGACTTCCCGATGCCGGGCGCCGACCGCTGGCCGGTGGTGCTGTTCACCCCCACCTCACGCCCGCTGGACGAACTGCTGGAGCGCACCGCCAAAGCGGTCGGCGGGGACCTCGGCATCACCGTCGAGGAGGTACGGGAGAACCCCGCCGCCCTGCTCGACGCCGTACGCGCGATGTCGGACGAACCGCCGGCGGCCCCGGGGGACCGCAGACCCCCGGAACCGCCGGCGGCCCGGGGGGACCGCAGACCCCCGCCCCCTCGGTGCGTCCTGATCGTGGACCAGTTCGAGGAGCTGTTCACGCTCTGCTCCGACGACGAGGAACGGCGTGCCTTCGTCCGGGTGCTCCGCGCCCTGGCGTCCGCCGGGCCGGCGGGGGAGGACACGCACGCCCCGGCCGTCGTGGTGCTCGGCGTCCGCGCCGACTTCACCGGCAGTTGTCTGAGCCTGCCCGAACTGACCCCGGTCCTCACCGACGGGCTGTTCGTCCTGGCGCCGATGTGCGTGGCCGAACTGCGGGAGTCGATCACACGTCCCGCCGAACTCGCCGGTGTCACCCTCGAACCCGGTCTCGTCCCCCTTCTCCTGCGCGACGCCGGACTGCGCGACGAACCGGAGACAGCACTCCAGGGCACCGAGCGGACCACCGGCATCGGCGCCGACGAGACGCCGTCCGGCGCCCTCCCCCTGGTCTCCCACGCGCTGCTGTCCACCTGGCAGCGCCGCGCGGAATCCGCGCTGACCGTCGACGGATACGAGCGGGCCGGCGGAATCCAGGGGGCGGTCGCGCGCACGGCCGAGAACGTGTTCGCGCGGCTCTATCCCGCCGAGCAGAAGACGATCCGCCGCATCCTGTCCCGTCTCGTGCTCGTCATGGACGGAGCCGGGGCGACCCGCCGCCGGATGAGCCGGGCCGCCCTGATGGGACAGCTCGGGGACGCGGACGGCGCGGCCGCCGCACTCGACGCCTTCGTACGGGCCCGGCTCATCACCATGGACCGCGACACGGTCCAGATCACCCACGAGGCCCTGCTGCACGCCTGGCCCCGGCTGCGCGACTGGATCCACGCCGACCGGGCCGGACTGCTCCTCCACCAGCAACTGGCCCATGCGGCCGCCGAATGGGAGCGCGAGGACCGCGATCCGTCCGCCCTCTACCGGGGCACACGGCTGGACACCGTACGGTCCTGGGCCGACGAGTCGGACGGCTGGAGCCGGCTCGGCCCCGGCGAGGAGGCCTTCCTGAGGGCCAGTCAGGCCGAGGAGGACGGCCGTCGCAGACATGCCGGACGGCAGGTCCGGCTGCGGCAGTCCATGCTCGCCACGCTCGTCGTCCTGCTCGGCCTCGCCGTGACCGCCGGGAGCCTCGCCTACCAGCAGCGCGAGGGGGCCCTCGACCAGGAACGCGTCGCCCGGTCCCAGGCCCTCGCCGTGCGCTCCGCCTCCCTCGCCGGGGGCCAGCCGGAGGCGTCGATGCTGCTCGCGGAGGAGGCCTACCGGGCCGACACCACCGCCGAGGCACGCGGCGCCCTGCTCAGCACCCAGTCCCAGCCCTTCTCAGCCCGGCTCGGCGGACACCGCGGACCGGTCAACGCGGTCGCCTTCGCGCCGAACGACCGATTGCTGGCGACGGCCAGTTCCGACGGCACGGTCACCCTGCGGAGCGTGGCCGGCGGCCACCGGACCGTCGCCACGTTCACCGTCCCCGGACGGGTGCGCTCGGTCGCTTTCAGCCCCGACAGCCGTACCGTCGCGGTGACTTCGACCGACGGGCCCGTGAGTCTCTGGAGCGTCGCCGACCACCGCAGGACGGCCGTGCTCGCCGCCGGTACGAAGGGCGCCCGGGCGGTCTCCTTCGACCCGCGCGGGCGGGCGCTCGCCGTCGCGGCCGCCGACGGAACCGTCCAGTTCTGGGACGTCGGCAGCCGCAGACTCACCGCCTCCCTCACCGGCCACGAAGGGACCCTCAACGCGCTGGACTACGCCCCCGACGGGCGGACCCTCGTCTCCGCCGGCACCGACCGGACCGTACGACTCTGGGACACCGACCGCGCCCGGCGCCTCGACGTTCTGAAGGGGCACACCGACGACGTGCTGGGCACGGCCTTCTCACCGGACGGGAGCAAGGTGGCCTCCGCGGGCGTCGACCGGACGGTACGGCTGTGGGACGTGCGCACCGGCCGGCTCACCGCGACGTTCGCCGGGAGCAGCGACGACATCAACGCCGTCGCCTTCACGGCCGACGGCGTGACCGTCGTGGGCGCGGTCGGCGACGGGACGACCCGGCTGTGGGACGTGCGCAGCGGCCGGCAGACCGAGGTGCTCGCCGGACACACCGACTATGTCCAGGGGGTCGCCGTGACCTCCGACGGCGCCCTGCTGGCCACGGCCGGTTTCGACAAGTCCGTCGTCCTGTGGGACCTCGGCGGTCCGGTGCTGACGGCGCGTCCGTTCACCGAGGTCTGGCAGGCGGTGTACAGCCCCGACGGGACGCTGCTGGCCACCGCCGACACCGACCACACGGTACGGCTGTGGAACGCGAAGAGTCACACGCTCCTGAAAACGTTGGCGGGCCACACCGAGACCGTCTTCTCCGTGGCCTTCGCGCCCGACGGCCGCACCCTCGCCTCGGTGGGCTCCGACGGCACGATCCGCCTCTGGGACGTGGCGAAGCGGAAGGCGCTGGCGACACTGACGGGGCACAGCGGACAGGTCTTCTCCGTCGACTTCGCCCCCGACGGGCGGACGCTCGCGTCGGCGGGCGCCGACCGCACGGTGCGCCTGTGGGACGTGGTGAAGCGCAGGGAACTCGCGAAGCTCACCGGCCACAAGGACTACGTCAACGACATCGCCTTCAGTCCCGACGGCCGCACCCTGGCGAGCGCCGGCGACGACCTGACCGTAGGGCTCTGGGACGTCGACTCGCACCGCCTGCTGGCCGAACTCACCGGCCACACGGGCGCGGTACGGGGCGTCGCCTTCAGCCCCGAGGGCCGCATCCTTGCCAGCAGCGGCAACGACGGCACCGTACGCCTGTGGGACGTCCGCGACCGCCGCTTCGAGGGCGCCCTGACCGGACACACCGGCTCCGCCCGCGGCCTCGCCTTCTCACCGGACGGCAGCATGCTCGCCAGCAGCGGCAACGACCGTACGGTGCGGGTGTGGGACGTCGCCGCGCGGCGGCCGTGGGCGACACTGACCGGCCACACGAACGCCGTGTGGGGTGTGGACTTCGCCCCCGACGGGCGCACGGTGGCCAGCAGCAGCACCGACGGCACCGTACGGCTGTGGGACCTCGACCCGGGGGCCAGGCTGGCGGAGATCTGCCGACTGCGGGCCGACATAGGCCCCGATGAGCGCGAGGCGCTGCTGCCCGGTGTGCCCGTCTCGGCGGGGTCGGCCTGCGGCAGCGGCTGAGGACGTCGATCAGCCGATGGCTAACCGCCCTGCTCGGAGGGGGTTTCCCAGCGGTTTCCCGTTGCCTCATCGGATGGGGCGACCCCCGGACCTCGACCAGCGAGGCCCACGCCCAGCAGGCTGCTGCACGACCGCACGACCGCACCACCGCTTGATCCAGACCCACGCTTGATCCAGACCCACGCTTGATCCAGACCACACAGGAAACGGGGGTCCCGGCATGGTGAGCCGGACCGGTCTCATCCGCACACTGATCACGCTCCTGACCGTCCTCTTCTGGACGCCGGTGTCCACGGCCGCCACCGCGCAGGCGGCACCGGCCGCTGCCGCCGCCGACGAGTGTCGCGTCCTCGCGCCCGGCGCCTCCGCGACTGCCGAGCGGGCGATCGCCGCCGCCTGCGCCGAGGTCGCGGCCGGCACCTGGTACACCTGGGGCGGCGGCCACGGCGCCCGGCCCGGCCCCTCGTACGGGCAGGTGGACCCCACCGACCCGGAGGACAGTGCGCACGACCCCGAGCGGCGCGGCTTCGACTGTTCGGGCCTCGTCCGATACGCCTACGCCCAGGCCACCGACTCGGACATCCTCAACGGCGTCGCCAGCCAGCAGTACTACACGCACCGCGCCGCCGAACGCTTCACCGCCGCCCAGGGCCTCGCCCCGCTGCTCCCGGGCGACCTGCTCGTCTACGGCACCTCGCGGAACCTGCACCACATCGCCATCTACCTCGGCGCGGGCAAGATGGTCGAGGCCAAGGAGTCCGGCACCAAGCTCATGGTGAGCGACGTCCGCCTGGGCGGCACCTACTTCGGCGCGGTCCGCGTCAACACCGGCGAGGTCACCGGCCATATCCACCAGACCTGGGGCACCGACGTCTGGACCAAGGCCGAGCCCCGCCTCGCGGCCGCCCGTGTCTACGCCTTCCCCTACTCCACCACCATCCGCGTCGAGTGCCAGAAGCACGCCGAGGAGGTCACCTCCGACGGCTACACCAATGACGCCTGGTCCTACCTGCCCGACTACAAGGCCTGGGTCACCAACATCTACATCAAGGGACCGGCGTGGCTGGAGGGAGTGCCGGAGTGCACGTCCTGAAGCTCGCGCCATAACGGCACTCGCGCCGGTGACCGCCAGGGGGACGGTTGCCGGCGCGAGTGTGTTCGGCTCATGCGGCGCTGACGGTCAGGAGGCCGCCTTGCGCACCTCGTCCAGCCGCACCGGCCGGTGCTCCGCCACCGAAAGCGTGGCCGCCTCGGCGATCCAGCTGGCCTCGATGGCGTCGGCGACCGTGCAGGGGGAGGTGCGGGTGCCGGCGACGACCTCGGTGAAGGCGGTGAGTTCGGCGCGGTAGGCGGGGGCGAAGCGGTCCATGAAGAAGTTGTGCGGGGGACCGGAGGGGAAGGTGACGCCCGGCTCGGCGGAGCGGAGGGGGAGCTGGGTGTCGAGGCCGGCGGCGATGCTGTCCTTCATGCCGTGGAGCTCCAGGCGGACGTCGTAACCGCGGGCGTTGTGGCGGGAGTTGGAGATGACACCGATCGTGCCGTCGTCGAAGGTGAGGAGCGCGGAGGCCGTGTCGACGTCGCCGGCCTCCTTGATGTAATCGGCCCCGCGGTTGCCGCCGGTCGCGTAGACCTCCACGACCTCCCGGCCCGTCACCCAGCGGACGACGTCGAAGTCGTGCACCGCGCAGTCGCGGAAGATGCCGCCCGAGGACGCCACGTACCCGGCCGGCGGGGGCGCCGGGTCCAGGGTCGTCGAGCGTACGGTGTGCAGTTGGCCCAGCTCGCCGTTGAGGAACGCCTCCCGCGCGGTCACACAGCCCGCGTCGAAGCGGCGGTTGAAGCCGATCTGGACCTGCACGTCGCTGTTCTCGACAGCGCGCAGCACGTCGAGGCTCTCCTCGATCGTCTTCGCCACCGGCTTCTCGCAGAACACCGGGATGCCCGCCTCGACCGCGGCCAGGATCAGCCCCGGGTGCGCGTCCGTCGCGGCGGTGACCACGACCCCGTCGATCCCGGAGGCGAACACGGCCTCGGGCGAGTCGGCCACCGTCGCGCCGAACTTCTCGGCGGCGGAGGCGGCGGCCGCGGCCAGCGGGTCGGAGACCACCAGCTGCTCCACGACGTCGAGCCCGGCGAGAGTCCCGGCATGGAAGGCGCCGATACGGCCCAGCCCCAGGATGCCAATGCGCATGACCGATGTCCCTTTCGGAAAGTGCAGAAGATTGCAGTCGAGATGGATGAAGCAGGTCAGGGGAAGCGGTGGTCAGTCGGAGGTGCCCAGGACGTTCTGGTCCCAGTCGATCACCGAACCGGTCACCACGCCGCTGCGGGCGGACAGCAGGAGGACGACGAAGTCGGCGATCTCGTCGACCTGGCCGAGCTTGCCCATCGGGAGGCGCTCGGCGGCGCGCTCGCGCCAGTCGTCGCCCGCGCCGTGGAACTCGCGCTGGATCGCGTCCTCGCCCTCGGTCTCCGTCCAGCCGATGTTGAGGTCGTTGATCCGGATGCGGTCCCAGCGGTGGGCGTGGGCGGCGTTGCGGGTCAGGGCCGCGAGGCCGGCCTTCGCGGCGGAGTAGGCGGCCAGGTGCGGCGGGCCGCCGTGCGCGCAGTTGGAGCCGATGTTGACGATCGTGCCGGGCGCCTCGCGGGCGACCAGGTGTTCCACCACGGCCTGCATCGCGAAGAAGGGGGCGCGCAGGTTGATCGCGATGTGCGCGTCGAACAGTTCGGGCGAGGTGTCGAGGAGCGAGCCGCGGGAGGTCAGGCCGGCCGCGTTGACGAGGCTGTCGACCCGGCCGTGGGTGGCGATCACCCGGTCCACGGCGCCGCGCACCTGCGCCGGGTCCGCCAGGTCGGCCCGCACGAAGGTGGCGCCGGTGTCCGCCGCGAGCTTCTCGCCGACCTCGGCGCGGCGGCCCGTGAACGCGACGGTCGCGCCCTCACGCAGGGCCGACCGGACGATGCCCGCGCCGACGCCCTGGCTGCCGCCGTTGACGAGGACGACCTTGTCCTGCACTAGTGCCATGTCAGGGACTTTCCTTTCGGTCGGCTCCGGCGGGCCATGCCGGGGCCTGTCACGGTCCTGGTCGTACGGCCTTTCCCAGCGCCTTCGCCTCTGTCAGTCTTGGGGCGCGATGGCCCTCGTACAACCCGCAGCGGGCCATCAAAAACCCCTCATCCAGACCATCGCCGAGATCCGGGACGCACCATGGCACACCCCTACACGATCCGTGAGATCGCCCGTCAGGCCGGGCTGAGCCAGGCCACGGTCGACCGGGTCCTCAACGGCCGTGGCGGGGTGCGGGAGAGCACCACCCGAGAGGTGCACCAGGCCGTCAAGGACCTGGACCGGCAGCGGACGCAGGTGCGCATCGGCGGCCGTACGTTCATGGTCGACATCGTGATGCAGACCCCGGACCGGTTCTCCACGGCGGTCCGGGAGGCGCTGGAGGCCGAGCTGCCGTCCCTCCATCCGGCCGTCGTGCGGTCCCGCTTCCACTTCCGGGAGACCGGGTCGGCCTCGGAGATGGTGAGGGTGCTCGACCGGATCGGCCGGCGCGGCTCGCAGGGCGTGATCCTCAAGGCGCCGGACGTCCCGGAGGTCACCGCCGCCGTCGAACGGCTGGTCGCGGCCGGCGTCCCCGTGGTCACCTTCGTGACGGACCTGCCGAACAGCCCGCGCGGCGCGTACGTCGGCATAGACAACCGGGCCGCCGGGGCGACCGCCGCGTATCTGCTCCGGCAGTGGCTCGGTGACCGGCCCGGTGCGGTGCTGGTGACGATCAGCCGCAGCTTCTACCGCAACGAGGAGGAGCGCGAGATGGGGTTCCGGAGTGTGATGCGGGTCGTCGAGCCGCGGCGGACGCTTGTCGAGGTAACCGACAGCGACGGCCTCGACGCCACCCAGCGGGACCTGGTCCTCGACGCGCTGAAGCGGGAACCGGGGATCGCCGCCGTCTACTCGATCGGCGGCGGCAACACCGCGACGCTCGACGCCTTCGCCGCACTCGGCCGGGAGCCGCATGTCTTCGTCGCCCACGACCTCGACCACGACAACACCCGGCTGCTGCGCGAACACCGGCTCTCCGCCGTGCTCCACCACGACCTCCGCCAGGACGTGCGCCGCGCCTGCCAGACCATCATGCGCGCCCACCAAGCCCTCCCCGACGAGGGCCCGTCCCTCCCGTCGGCGATCCAGGTGCTGACGCCCTACAACATGCCGCCGGGGGCCGGGGCCGTCGCGGGCTAGGGCCTGTCCGCAGATCAGGTGACCGGGACCTGGGCCGTGCCGGCGATGTCGATTCCGCGCAGGGCGCCCTGCGCGGAACTCGGAGTCGAAGGATCTGGACGTGCCGCCGAAGCGGCGGCAGACCGCTCACCGACGTGGACGTGGTGGTCCTGGACACCCGCTGGAGTCGATGCTCGTCGAGGCCGATCACGCGGGGACGCGGGCCATCGCCGGGCTGGTGGGACGGGGGGAGCTGCGTGCCCTCATCGACGTGACCTTCCCGCCGGGCCGAGGAGGCCAAGGCGCATGCCCACGGGGCGACCGACCGGACAACGGGGAGGATCGTCCTCACCGTCCCCTGGTTCCCCGGCGGAGGGCGGGTCCCCCTGCCGCGATCGCTGCGATTCCTCTCGTGCGCAGGGCCCCTGAGCCGGGCCCCGCACGAGATCGGCTCGCGGCGAGCTCGCCGGTCAGCTCGTGACGAGCTCGGCCGTCCGGCGCTCGGCGGGGGCCACCACGGCCACGGTCACCGTCTCGTGCACGGTCGCCGTGGCCGTCAGCCCTTCCCGGCCTTCCCGGTTGCGGAACAGCCAGGCGATGTCCCGCCCGAACGACCAGAGCAGGGAGCCCAGCGCCAGCGCCACCAGGCCGAAGCCCATCGCGTACGGCAGCAGGCCGGAGGCGGCGACCAGCAGGAAGACGCCCTGGACCGCGGCGACCGTCTTGCGGGCCATGCTGTGCGGGAGGGAACCGTTCAGCCACGGCATGGCCTTGGCGGCGGCGACGAAGACGTACCGCATGAGGCCGATCAGCAGCACCCACGGGCCCATCGACATGGAGACGTACACGCTCAGCACCAGGATCAGGAACGCGTCGACCTCCATGTCGAAGCGGGCGCCCAGCGCGGTCGAGGTGTTCGTGCGCCGGGCCACCTTGCCGTCGACACCGTCGAGGATCAGCGCCACGGCGGTCAGGCCGACGAAGAGCGAGACGGGCGGCGAGCTCTCGAAGGAGTCGGCGACCAGGGCGGTGACGGCGCCGACGAGTATCGCCCGGCCGAGGGTGACGCGGTTGGCGGGGCCGAAGGTACGGGTCCGGGTGCGCAGCAGGGCGCGGTTGAGGACGGCCCAGGTGGCGAGCCCGAAGGCCAGCCCGGTCAGCCAGCCCGCCGGGCCCAGTCCGATCGCCGTGCCCAGGAAGGCGAGGAGCAGCACCTGGGCGCCCGCGCCCACCGTCGTCTCCGAGAGCAACAGCCGGCCGTCGTATGTGTTGATCAGGGCCACCGCATACCTTCCGAACGTGTGACAAGTGGATCATCGCCGCGTACCGTGTCCGCGACTCCCACCGCTGCGTACGTGGCGAAGCGCTCGACCGTTCACGGAGACGCACATGAAACCGACAGCCAATGCCTTCTGGCTACGCTCCCCCGGGCAGGGTGAGATCCGCGAGGAAACCCTCGCCGCACCCGCCGAGGACGAGGTGCTCGTCCGCGCGCTGTACTCAGGAGTCAGCCGGGGCACCGAGACGCTCGTGTTCCGCGGCCGAGTGCCCGAGAACCAGCATGCGACGATGCGCGCGCCCTTCCAGGAGGGTGACTTCCCCGCTCCCGTGAAGTACGGCTATCTCAGCGTGGGGCGGGTGGAAGAGGGGCCGGACGCACTGGTCGGCAGGACCGTCTTCTGCCTGTATCCGCACCAGAGCCACTACGTCGTTCCCGTGAGCGCCGTCACCGTCGTGCCGGAGTCCGTCCCCGCGGCGCGGGCCGTCCTGGCCGGGACCGTGGAGACCGCCGTCAACGCCCTGTGGGACGCCGCGCCTCTCATCGGGGACCGGATCGCCGTCGTCGGCGGCGGCATGGTCGGCTGCTCGGTCGCCGCGCTGCTCGCCCGCTACCCGGGGGTGCGGGTCCAACTCGTCGACGCCGACCCGGCGCGCGCCGGCATCGCCCGTGCGCTCGGCGTCGACTTCGCGTTGCCCGACGAGGCGTTGGGCGAGTGCGACCTCGTCGTACACGCCAGCGCCAGCGAACAAGGGCTCGTACGCTCCCTCGATCTCCTCGCCGCCGAGGGCACGGTCATCGAACTGAGCTGGTACGGCGACCGCCGGGTCGCCCTGCCGCTCGGCGAGGCCTTCCACTCACGCCGGCTCACCATCCGCAGCAGCCAGGTCGGAACCGTCTCCCCGGCCGGACGCGTCGGACGTACGTACGCGGACCGGCTGGCGCTCGCCCTCGAACTCCTCGCCGACGCCCGCTTCGACGCGCTCGTCACCGGAGAGTGTGCCTTCGAGGAGCTCCCGGACGTCATGCCGAAGCTGGCGAGCGGAGAGCTGCCGGGGATGTGCCACAGGGTGCGCTACGACGCCGAGTGAGCCAGAGGTTGAGCGTTCCGGATCGCCCCACCCGCCCCTGAACTGCCCGAACGGAACGCTGACCTTCAAAGAAACCGGAAAACTCGGCTGAACAACGGGTAGGGAGCAGCCGTACTACACGGCATGCCCCGGCCCGGGGGCAGACGCACCGCACTGGAGGGTCGTCCGTTGTTCAGCATCACCGTCCGCGATCACATCATGATCGCCCACAGCTTCCGCGGGGAGGTCTTCGGACCCGCGCAGCGCCTCCACGGCGCCACGTTCCTCGTGGACGCCACCTTCCGGCGCGCCGAACTGGACGACGACAACATCGTCGTAGACATCGGGCTGGCCACGCAGGAGCTCGGTGCCGTGGTGAGCGAGTTGAACTATCGCAACCTCGACAACGAGCCCGCCTTCGCCCACACGAACACCTCGACGGAGTTCCTGGCCAAGGTGATCGCCGACCGCCTCGCCGAGCGGATTCACAAGGGCGCCCTCGGGGAGAACGCCAAGGGCATCGCGGGAATCACGGTCACCCTGCACGAGTCGCACATCGCCTGGGCGAGTTACGAGCGTGCCCTGTGACCGACGTGACCATCGACCGGGCGGCCGTCGGCACCACCGCCCAGGCAGACGGGGGAGAGCAAGTGAGGCTCGGCTATGTGCCCGTGCAGAACGCGGCGCTGAAGAACGCGGCGATCGTCCCCATGTCGCTGCGTTCCCTGCACTTCGTGATGCCGGGTGGCGTGGACGACCTGGCCCGGCCCAGCGGCGGCAACGCCTACGACCGACGGATCTGCCTCGACCTGCCCGGCTTCGGCTGGCAGGTGCACAAGCACGCGATCGACGGCAGCTGGCCCCGCCCGTCCGAGACGGCACGCGCCGAACTCGCCCGCACGCTGCGCGAATTCCCCGACGGCACGGTCGTCCTGCTCGACGGCCTGGTCGCCTGCGGGGTCCCCGAGATCATCCTCCCCGAGGCCGAACGCCTCTGCCTGGCCGTGCTGGTGCATCTGCCGCTCGGCGACGAGACGGGCCTGGAGCCCGAACTCGCCGCCGAACTCGACGCCAAGGAACGGACGACCCTGCGGGGTGTATCCGCCGTGATCGCGACCAGCGACTGGGCGGTCCGCAGACTCGTGTCCCACCACGGGCTCGCCCCCGAGCGGGTCCATGTCGCGGCCCCCGGCGCCGACATCGCGCCCCTCGCCTCCGGCACCGACGGCGTCTCCCGGCTGCTGTGCGTGGCCGCGGTCACCCCGCGCAAGGGGCAGCACCGGCTGGTGGAGGCCCTCGCGACCGTCACCGAACTGCGCTGGAGCTGTGTGCTGGTGGGCGGCCTCGACCAGGAGCCCGAGTACGTCGACCACATCCGCACACTGATCGCGAAGTTCGGCCTGGAGGACCGGTTCCACCTCGCCGGACCGCAGGCCGGCGCGGAACTCGACGCGAGCTACGCCGCGGCCGACCTCATGGTCCTCACCTCGTACGCCGAGACGTACGGCATGGCGGTCACCGAGGCCCTCGCGCGCGGAATCCCCGTCCTGGCCACGGACGTCGGCGGCCTCCCCGAGGCCGTCGGCCGCGCCCCCGACGGCGGGGTCCCCGGCATCCTCGTACCGCCGGAGAACCCCGCGGCCATCGCGGCGGAGCTGCGCGGCTGGTTCGGGGAGGCCGACGTACGGCGTCGGCTGAAGGCAGCGGCGCGCGGGCGCCGGGCCGCGCTGGACGGGTGGGCGACCACGGCCCGCAGCCTCGCCCATGTACTGGGACGGCTGCGGCACGAACCTCGGAGGGCGGCATGACCACTTCTGCCGATATGACCGCGTCCGCGGGTGGACCCCTGTCTGTGGGTGCGACCCCTTCAACGGGTACGTCCGCTGCTGCGGCGGCGGGTGCGGCCGCTTCCGGGGCTGCGCTGAGCATGGCGGGGCGCGGTGGTGACACGCCGGCGCCCGAAGGGCACCAGTACGCGCCGCAGTGGCTGGAGTTGCGCGAGAGCGCCGACGCCGACGCCCGTGCGGCCGAGCTGCTGGACCCGCTGCGGATCCGCCTCGCGAACCTGCCCGGCCGGGCCACCGGGCTGATCGTCCACGACCTGGGCTGCGGCACCGGCTCGATGGGCCGCTGGCTCGCGCCCCGGCTGGACGGCGCCCAGCGGTGGGTCCTGCACGACCAGGACC
>NZ_JBHVDX010000243.1:0-4602 GCF_042802555.1 Streptomyces sp. NPDC057474
CGTCCGGCGGGCCCGATGCGTGCGCGGGTTCAGCGCCCGCTCAGCTCCCGCGTCAGCGCCCGCTCCAGCGGCGACAGCGGCACCTGCGGGCACAGCCGCTCCGGGTGCCCCGCCGGGGGCCGCGACAGCAGCACCTGCGGCGCCCGGGCGCGCCTCACCTCGCCGCAGACATACATCCCGCCCAGGGCGACAAGCCCCGCCCACACGTGCCGCAGCAGGTGGGACGGCCATCGGCGGCGCTCGGTCATCCTTGACTCCTCAGTCGGTGGACCCGTTTCCCCGCCACGGTCGAAGGAACCGGTCGACAACGGGTCGAGACCCGCTCGTGCGCGGCGGGCGGATCCGCCCGCCGTCCACCGTGCTGCGAGGCGCGCGTACGAGGCTCGGCGCAACCGAGAACTGTGTGAGGAGACCGGCCGTGCCGTCCAGCACCACCGTCCCTGCCGACACCCCCGCCCCCGCACCCGCAGGCCGGGCGACCGAGATCGCCGAAGGCGTGCACGCCTACCTCCAGCCGCCCGGCGGCTGGTGCCTGAACAACGCGGGCATCATCGTCTCCGGCGGCCAGAGCGCCCTCGTCGACACCACCGCGACCGAGGCCCGTGCCCGCCATCTGCGCGCCACCGCACTGGAGGTGAACCCGGCAGCCCCGCGCACCATCGTCACCACGCACTTCCACGGCGACCACGCCTACGGCAACTTCGTCTTCCCCGAGGCCGTCGTGATCGGCCACGAACGCACCCGTACGGAGATGATCGCGGCCGGACTGCATCTGACGGGCCTGTGGCCCGACGTCCAGTGGGGCGGCATCGAGCTGACGCCGCCCACCGTGACCTACCGCGACAGCCTCACCCTCCACGTCGGCGCGATCCGCGCCGAACTGGAGCACATCGGCCCGGCCCACACCTCCAACGACACCGTGGTCTGGCTGCCCGGCCGGAAGGTCCTGTTCACGGGGGACCTCGTCATGAACGGGGTGACGCCGTTCTGCCTGATGGGCTCGATCGCCGGGTCGCTGGCGGCCCTGGAGCGGCTGCGCGCGTTCGACGCCACCACCGTCGTACCCGGGCACGGACCGGTGTGCGGGCCCGAGGTGTTCGACGCCGTGGAGGGCTACCTGCGCCTGGTGCAGCGCCTCGCCGGGCAGGGCGTCCGGGCGGGCCTGACCCCGGCCCAGACGGCGGCCCGCGCCGAACTCGGCCGCTACGCCGGCCTGCTGGACGCGGAGCGGCTGCTGCCCAACCTGCACCGCGCCTACGCCGAGCTGGCCGGCCTGCCCGCCGACGCCCCGCTGGCCATGTCCGAGAGACAGGCCGCACTCGGCGAGATGATCGAGTTCAACGGCGGGCCGCCCCGCTGCCTGGCCTGACCGCCCGGCGAAACGGCCCGCTCAGCGGGCCACCCGCTCCAGAAGCGGCGTGTACAGGTTCGGGTCACTGCTGCTCAGCGCGCGCAGCCTCGCCCGGTGCGCGGCGAACTCCGGCCGGGACAACGCCTTCTGGAAGGAGTCCTGGTCGTCCCAGTCGGCGATGTTCACATACAGGTGGGGCGCGTCCACGTGCTGCAGCAGCCGGTGCCGGATGAAACCCGGCTGGGCGGCGAAGAACGCCGAGGTGGTGTCGAAGGCCTCCTCGAACTCCGCGGCCGGACCGGTGACGTCGAAGCGGTTGATGAAAGTGATCACGGTGACTTCCCTCGTGTCGGGGCCTGGCGCCCCACGCTCGGGCCCCCCGCTAGAGCAGCCGTGGAACCGCGCCCCAGCGTCCGGCTCTCCAGCCGCGCTCCACCGGCTCTCGAGCGACGGGTCCGATCATGGGAGCGATATCCCACACCCACAAGCCGCCACCGCCACGAGGCGGTGCGACGACCTAAGGAAGCCGACGTGGATGCGACCAGGCCTGCAGTCCTCGCCGAAGGGCTGCGCAAGCGCTACGGCGACCGGTACGCGCTCGACGGATTCGACCTGACCGTGCCGCCGGGCACCGTCCACGGACTGCTCGGGCCCAACGGCGCGGGCAAGACCACCTCCGTCGGCGTGCTGTCCACCCTCCTCAGGGCCGACGGCGGCCGCGCCGAGGTCGCCGGGTACGACGTCGCCCGGCAGGCCGCCGACGTACGCGCCAGCATCGGCCTGGTCGGCCAGTACGCGGCCGTCGACGAGGTGCTCAGCGGACGGCAGAACCTCGTGATGTTCGGCCGCCTCCACCATCTGTCACCGGCCGCCGCCCGCCGCCGCGCCGACGAACTCCTTCAGCACTTCCGGCTCGCCGACACCGGCAAGAAGCCGCTCAAGGACTACTCGGGCGGCATGCGCCGGCGCCTGGACCTCGCCGCGTCCATGGTCCTCGCCCCGCCCGTCCTCTTCCTCGACGAGCCGACCACCGGGCTCGACCCGCGCAGCCGCGGCGAGGTGTGGGACGCCGTGCGCGGCCTCGTCGCCGACGGCACCACCGTGCTGCTCACCACCCAGTACCTGGAGGAGGCCGACCAGCTCGCCGACTCCATCTCCGTCATCGACACCGGCAAGGTCATCGCCGAGGGCACGCCCGACGACCTCAAGAGCCGCGTCGGAGGCGACCGCATCGACGTCGTGGTCCGCCGCGCCGACGCCCTGAGCGCCGCCGCCGACGCGTTGGCCCGCGTCTTCGCCTCAGCGCCGGAGACCGACGTGGACACGCGCCGCATCAGCGGCCCGGTCGAGGACCGCACGAGCGGCCTGAGCGAGGTCGTCCGCGCCCTGGACCACGCCGGGATCGTGGCCGAGGACATCGCGCTGCGCCGCCCCACACTCGACGAGGTGTTCCTGCATCTGACCGGCGTCCCGCGCACCCCGGACCGGGCCCCGCACAACCAGCGAGAGACGGTGGCGGCATGAGCATCACCGCACCCCGGGCGAGCGGGCTCCCGCAGATCCCGCGCACCCCGCTCACCCGGCTGCGCTGGGCCGCCGCCGACGGCTGGACCGTCACCCTGCGCGGCCTGACCCACTGGATCCGCGAACCAGGCACCCTCATCGGCTCGCTGGCGTTCCCCGTGATGATGGTCCTGATGTTCGGCTACTTCTTCGGCGGCGCCATGCAGGTGCCCGGAGGCGGCAGCTACCGCGAGTTCCTCGTGCCCGGCATGTTCGTCATGACGATGGTCTTCGGCATGGGCGAGACGGTCACGGCCGTCGCCGCCGACAAGAACCGCGGCGTCACCTCACGGTTCCGCACGATGCCGATGGCCCCCTCCGCCGTGGTCGTCGGACGCGCCGTCACCGACATGCTGTCCTCACTGCTCGCCCTCGCCGTGCTGTTCGCGACCGGTCTCCTCATCGGCTGGGACGCACACGGCACCCTCGGTGAGACGGCCCTCGCGGTGGGCCTGCTGCTGCTCCTGCGCCTGGCCCTGGTATGGGCCGGGATCTATCTGGGCCTGCTGATGAAGGGCCCCGAAGGCATCACCATGGTGCAGACCCTGGAGTTCCCCGTCGGCTTTCTGACCAGCGCGTTCGTCGCCCCCTCCACCATGCCCGGCTGGCTCGGGACGATCGCCGAGTGGAATCCCCTGTCCTCCACGGTGCTCGCCGTGCGGGAACTGTTCGGCAACCCCGGCTGGGGCGGCGACTCGTGGATCGCCCAGCACGCCCTGCTCATGGCCGTCGTGTGGCCGGTGATCCTGTGCGCCGTCTTCATCCCGCTGTCGGTACGCCGCTTCCGTAACCTGACAAGCTGACCGACCGGCGTGCGCGGCCCCCGCGCGTACGACGGCAGAACCAACAACTAGAGAGAGCGTGACGCATGGTGTGGATGGCGCCTGAGCAGGCCGCCCTGCTGGCGCGGTACGCGGCCGTCTTCGAGCCGGGAGACCCGGCCCGGACCGGCCGCGTGGCCTTCTGGGACCCGGTGGGGGACGGCCCGCCCCACCTTCCCTTAGGCGAAGCCGGCGAGGCGGACCTCGTCACCGCCCGCGACGGCGAGGTCGCCCTGCGCACCGTCCCGGTGCTGCGCCTGCCCGTGGCCGAGGCCCTGCCCGTGCTGGCCCGGGCCCGCAGAGCGGACGGGGCCGACGACGCCCACCCCGCCACCGCCTTCTGGGGCGGGGCGCTCGCCGTCGCACTGCACCTCGCCGCCCGCGAGCGGCTGCTGCCCGGCGTGTCGCCCGGCGGCTACGACACCTGGCGGGCCGGCCCGCTGGACCCCGAGGACGTCGTACGGCTGCGGGAACTCGCCGACGCCGCGCCCGCCGAGGCCCTCGCCGTGCCCGGCACCGAACCCCTCGCACTGGTACGGGCGTTCCTCGACTGCGTCGCCGACACCCTGCCGCGCACCGCCGCGGCCGAGGCGGCCACCGGCCGCGCCGCGTTCGCCGCCGCCGAGCCCCAGCACGTGCCCCAACTGCGCGCCTGGGCCGAGGAGATCTCCGTCGGCCTCGACTCCGGCGTCCGCGTGGCCCTGCGGGTCGAGCTCGAAGAACGGCCCGAGGGGCCACCCGGCCTGCTGCTCGTCCCCCGTGTGCACAGCCTCGCCGACCCCACGCTCGCCGTCGACGCCGGCGAGCTCTTCGACAGCGCGGCCCACGAACTCGGGCCGCGTGCCCAGGCCGACACGGTCCTCACCG
>NZ_JBHVDX010000243.1:4612-14898 GCF_042802555.1 Streptomyces sp. NPDC057474
CACGGCCGGGCGGTGCTGACGGCCGGTGTGGCGGTGCTGGTGTGCGGGGCGCTGCTGGGGCTGCCGGGCGACGGCTGGGGCCCCGACGGCGCCGCCGCCCCGCCGTACGCGCAGAACGCCGCGAGCGTGTGGCAGCCGCTGGAGCGGCTGCTGCCCGTGCCGCGTGAACTCGCCCTCACCGACCGGGAGACGACCGAACTCCTCGGCGGCGCGGCGCCCCGGCTGCGGGCCCACGGCATCGACGTGCACTGGCCCCAGGACGCGGCCGGCTCCCTCACCGCCCGTGCCGTCGTCGGCGCCGACCGTGTCGCGCCCACCGACATGCGCTCGTTCCTCGGCGGCGACGCCACCGTCGACCTGCGCTGGCAGCTCGACCTCGACGGCGAGGCGCTCACCGAGCAGGAGATGGCGGCCGTCGCCGACACGCAACGCCCCCTGGTCCGGCTGCGCGAGCGCTGGATCCTCCTCTCCGGTGACCTCGCCCGCAAGGCCCGCGAACGCGAACTCAAGCCGCTCACCGCGATCGAGGCGCTCGCCGTCGCCCTCACCGGATACGCCCGCATCGGCGCCGAGCCGGTCCCGGTCGCCCCCAGCGACTGGCTGCTCGCGCTGCGGGCGCGGCTCGCCGACCCGGACGGCGGCAGCGAGCCGCTGACCCAGCCCGCCGCCCTCGACGCCACGCTGCGGGACTACCAGCTGCGCGGCCTGCGCTGGCTGGAGCGGATGACCTCGCTCGGCCTCGGCGGCTGCCTCGCCGACGACATGGGCCTGGGCAAGACCATCCAGCTCATCGCGCTCCACCTGTTCCGCCAGGAACACGCCGAGAGCACCGGCCCCACCCTCGTCGTCTGCCCGGCCTCGCTGCTCGGCAACTGGCAGCGGGAGGCCGCCAGGTTCGCGCCCGGCACACCCGTACGCCGCTACCACGGCACCGGCCGCACCCTCGAAGGCGCCCACGACGGCTTCGTCCTCACCACCTACGGCACCATGCGCCTGGACGCCGGCGAACTCGGCGCCCACCCCTGGAGCATGGTCGTCGCGGACGAGGCCCAGCACGTGAAGAACCCCCACTCCTCGACCGCGAAGGCCCTGCGTCTCATTCCCGCCGGGGCCAAGATCGCGCTGACCGGCACACCCGTCGAGAACAGCCTCTCCGAGCTGTGGGCCGTCCTGGACTGGACGACCCCCGGCCTCCTGGGCACGCACGGCGAGTTCCGCCGCCGCTGGATCCAGCCGGTCCAGGCCGAGCGGGCCCAAGCCGCCGAGCCGGTCACCGCCCATCGCCTGGCCGGCCTCGTGCGCCCCTTCATGCTGCGCCGGCGCAAGTCCGACCCGGGCATCGCCCCCGAACTGCCGCCCAAGACCGAGACGGACCGTCCGGTCGCGCTCAGCCCCGAACAGGCCGCGCTCTACCGCAAGCAGTCCCACGAGGTGATGGCCGAGATCCGCGCCACCCGGGGCATCGCCCGCAGCGGCCTGGTCCTCAAACTCCTCACCGGCCTCAAACAGATCTGCAACCACCCCGCCCAGTTCCTCAAGGAGGAGGACACCGCGCTCGGCGGCCGCTCCGGCAAACTGGAACTCCTCGACGAACTCCTCGACACGATCATCGCCGAAGACGGCGCCGTCCTGGTCTTCACCCAGTACGTCGTCATGGCACGGCTCCTGCAACGGCACCTGCGCGAGCGCGGCATCCCCGCCCAGCTCCTGCACGGCGGCACTCCCGTGGCCAGGCGCGAGGACCTGGTGCAGCGCTTCCAGGACGGCGAAGTACCCGTCTTCCTGCTGTCGTTGAAGGCCGCCGGCACCGGCCTCAACCTCACCCGCGCCGACCACGTCGTGCACTACGACCGCTGGTGGAACCCGGCCGTGGAGGCCCAGGCCACCGACCGCGCGTACCGCATCGGCCAGACCAGGCCGGTCCAGGTGCACCGAATGATCGCCGAGGGCACCGTCGAGGACCGCATCGCGGCCCTGCTGGAGTCCAAGAAGGAACTCGCGGACGCCGTCCTCGGCTCCGGCGAACAGGCCCTGACGGAACTGACCAACGACGAGCTGGCCGGCCTGGTCGAGCTGAGGAGCGCGTGATGGGCGACGGACACGACCGCGGGGCCCTGGGCTTTCCCGCCTTCCCCGCCCGCAAGGGCGGACGCGCCCGCGGACAGTCCTTCTGGGCCAAGGCCTGGACGGAGGCGGTCGAGGACACCTGGCCGGAGGAGGAGCCCCTGAAGAAGGGACGCGCCTTCTCCCGCACGGGCCGGATCGGCCCGATCGCCGTCAGCCCGGGGCGGATCACCGCCGAGGTGTACGGGGGCGAGTCCGCCCACACCACCGTCCTCACCCTCCAGGAACTCGACGACGACCAGTGGGACCTGCTCTGGGAGAAGACCGCGGACCGGCCCGCCGAGACGGAGGCGCTGCTCGCCGGCGACCTGCCCGAAGACCTCCTGGAGGCCGCCGAGGACGCACGCGTACGGCTGCTGCCCGGGTACGGGGACCTGGACGCGGACTGCGACTGCGACACCTTCGACCACCCGTGTCCGCACGCCACGGCCCTGAGCTACCAGATCTCCTGGCTGCTCGACGAGGAGCCCCGGCTGCTGCTCCTCGCCCGCGGCCGCACCGCCGACGAGGCGCTCGACGAACTCAAGTCGGTCCTGCTGCTGCGGGCGATGACGGACGCGGGGGAGGAGGACGACGGCGACGGGCAGGAGCCCGAAGAAGCGGCAGAAGCGGCAGAAGCGGCAGAAGCGGAGGCAGCGGAGGCAGCGGTGTACGAGAGCCACCGCGCCGCCTACGCCCGTCCCGCTCCCGCGCTGCCCGCCCTGCCCCCGCTGCCCGAGCCGCCACCGCTCGACGACGAGCCGGCGACCGGCATCGAGGCCGATCCGCTGGAACGGCTCGTCGCCGACGCGGCCGTCCGGGCCCGCGAACTGCTCGCCTACACCCACGGGTCCGCGACCCGGCCCGCGCCACCGCTCGACCTGTGGCGCGACACCGTGCGTATCGCGGCCACCCACCCCGACCCGCGCGTCCCGGCCCGCCTGCGGGAGTCCTGCGGGCGCCCGCAGGAACTGGACCGAGCCGCCGAGGCGTGGCGCACGGGCGGCCCCGCCGGGCTCGACGTCCTGGAACACCCCTGGGTCCCCTCCGCGCAGGAGACCGCCCGCGCCCGCACCGTCCTCGCCGCGGGCTGGGAGGGCGACGAACTGCCCCCCATCGAGGTCGACGGCAACCACTGGAACCTCACCGGGCGCGGGCTCCAGCTGCGCCGCGGCCGCGACGGCCGCTGGTACCCCTACCGCGAGAGGGCGGGCACCTGGTGGCCGGCGGGCACCCCCGACAGCGATCCGGCGGCGGCCCTGGCGGAGCTCCTCGACGCCTAATGGGAACTGTCGGGTCGTAGAGACTCGATGCCGTAGCCGCCAGTAGGTGAGCACTTTCGACGCCGGAAGCATTCGACTTCTGAGGTCAGACCGTGCCCCTGCTGGTCGGCCGGGAGGCCAGACCGTTGATGGGGTGTCTGACCGGCGCCCGGAGCCCGCCCGGCCGGGGCCGTCGACGGTGCCTGTAGAGCAACGCTCCAACGATCCTCCAGTCCGCGAAACCACCATCGACACCGATGGCAGCGGGACGTGGATGGCGGAAGGAGCCCCGAGCCGTGAGCACCGTCGATGGCCCCCCGGAGCCGTTCCTCGACTCCTTTGTGGAACACGCGCGCCGTACCCCCGACGCACCCGCGCTCGTGTGGCGGGGCGAGCAGGTGGGCTACGGCGCGCTCCTGGACCTCGCCGGCCGCGAGCGGGCCCGGATCTCCCGGCTCGAGGGGGACGGGCCGGTCGGCGTACCCGCCGTGAAGTCGCCCGCCACCATCGCCCTGGTCCTGGCCTGCTTCCTGGAGCGGCGGCCGGTGCTGCTGCCGGCGGCCACGCTCGGCGCGGACGTCCTGGAGAGGCTGTACGAACAGGCCGGGGTACACGACGTGCTGACCCCGGCCCCCGCCGAAAACCCCCACGACGCTCCGGTCACCGCGGCCGGCCCCGACACCACGCGCCTGCTGCTCACCACCTCCGGTTCCACCGGCCTGCCCAAGATCGTTCCGCTGTCCGCCGGCGCCGTGGACCGCTTCACCGCGTGGGCCGCCGACGCCTTCGGCATCGCGCCGGGCACGACCGTCCTCAACTACGCCCCCCTCAACTTCGACCTGTGCCTGCTCGACGTGTGGACCACCCTCGCGCACGGCGGCCGCGTCGTCCTCGCCGACCCGGGCCAGGGCGTCGACGGCGCCTACCTGCTCGACCTGCTGGTGCGCCACGAGGTGCACGTCGTCCAGGCCGTGCCGATGTTCTACCGGCTGCTCGCGGACGCGGCCGCCGGCCGCCGGCTGCCTTTCGTACGGCAGGCGCTGTTCACCGGCGACACCCTCCCCGGGCCGCTGCTCGCCGCCCTGCCCGGCCTGCTGCCCGGCGCCCGGCTGTACAACGTCTACGGCTGCACCGAGACCAACGACAGCTTCCTGCACGAGGTGACCGACGCCCGCGCCGCCGCCGCGGGGCCCCTGCCGCTGGGCCGCCCGCTGCCCGGCGTCGGCGCCCTCCTGCTCACCGGCGACGGCGAGGTCCTCGACGGGCCCGGCACCGGCGAACTCCTCGTCTCCACCCCCTTCCAGACCACCGGCTACCTCGGCGCCGCGGCCGCCAGGCCCGCCCTCGTCCCCCACCCACGCGACCCGCACGGCGACCCCCGGCGCTGGTACCGCACCGGAGACCTCGTGCACCGGGCCGCCGACGGCACCCTCACCCTGCAGGGCCGCACCGACTTCCAGGTCAAGGTCCGCGGGGTGCGGGTCAACACCCAGGAGGTCGAGCACGTCCTGCTCGCCCACCCCGACGTGTCCGAGGCCGCCGTCCTGGCGCTGCCCGACCCGGTGGCGGGAAAGCTGCTGCACGCCGTGGTGCGCCGCGCCTGCGCCGGCGGTCTCGACAGCCTGGCCCTGCGCGGCCATCTGGCCCGCGGGCTGCCCCGGGCCGCGATCCCCTCGACGCTGCTCCTCACCGACGAGCCGCTGCCCAGGACCTCCACCGGCAAGGTCGACCGCGACCGGGTCGTGCGGGACCACCACCTCACCAAGGAGAGCTGACATGCAATACGCCCAGGCCATCAAGGAGTTCCTGGTCGAGGAGTTCCTGCCGGACGTGCCCGCCCACAGCATCGAGGACCACTACGACCTGCTCGAGGGCGGCGTCATCGACAGCCTCGGGCTGCTCAAGGTGATCGCCTGGCTGGAGGACCGGTACGCCGTCGACACCGACGCCGTCGACCTGGACCCCGAGTCCTTCAAGTCCGTCGCCGCCATCGAGGCGTTCATCGGCGACGCGCGGGCCGCGTCGGCCGCCACCGGTGCCCGGGCGGAGGCCGCCTAGCCATGCACGACGCCGTCGCGGCCCTGATCGCCCAGGACCGGCCCGTGGACACACACGAGTGGCGGTCCTTCTGGGACGAGCTGCACGCGGGCGGTCTGCGCCGTGGCGAGAGCGTGGCCCTGCTCGCGTCGCTGTCGACCCGGATGCCCGACCGGGCCACACTGACCGCGCTCCTGGACTCCCTCGCCGAGCGACGGGAACAGGCCCCCGCGCGCGAGTGGTTCCACGGCGCGGTCAACATCGTCGGCACCGGCGGAGGCCCGCGCACCCTCAACATCTCCACGGCGGCCGCGTTCGTCGCCGCGGCGATGGGCACCCCCGTCGTCAAGACCGGTTCACGCGCCTACACCTCCGCCCTCGGCTCCGTCGATCTGCTGGAGCTGCTCGGCGTCCCGCTGACGTTCTCCTACGAACAGACCCACGAAACGCTGGAGCGGTGCGGCATCGCGTTCGCCGGGCCCTTCGTCTACCCGGCCGAAGTGGCCCGACTCGCGCGCAGCGTGCATCCGCTGGACTTCCGCCGGCTCGGCCGCTTCGTCAACACGATCGGCCCCTTCCTCGCCGACCTGCCGGTCACCGCCCAGCTCACCGGGGTCTCCGATGCCCGCCGGCTCGCGGGCCTGCGCCAGGCCGCCGAACACACCGCCCGGCGCACCGGGCGGACGGTGTGGCTGTGCACCAACGAGCCCGGCGCCGACGAACTCCTCGGCTTCACCCCCAACCTGGTGCGAACCTACGACGGCGACGGCGAGGACGAGTTCACGCTCGACCCGGTCGCGCTCGGCCTGCGCCACGGCACCCTGGACGCGCTCGTCCCGGGCACCGACCCCGTCGCCGGCTTCCACGCGCTGCTGGCCGGCGAGGCCCACCCGGTGGCCGCCGAGACGGTCTGCCTGAACGCGGCCGCGCTCGCCGTCGCCGGACGGCTGACCGGGAACTGGCACGCCGCGCTCGACGCCGCCCGGGCGGTGCTGCGCGACGGGGCCGCCCGCGCGCTCGTGGACCGCCTGCGCGCAAAGGAGCCGGCCCGTGCCTGACCGGCTCCCCCCGGCCGAGGGCGGCTTCTTCGCGCACCGCACGCCGGACAGACCCGGGCTCGCCCTCTTCCTCAACGCGGGCGACCCGCCGCCGGGCGCCCTCCCCGAACTCGCCGCCATGCTCGACGAGAACGACGTCGACTGCCTCGAACTCGCCGTGCCGTTCCCCGGATCGGTCACCGACGGCCCCGTCATCCGCCGCTCGGCGGACCGCGCGCTCGCCGCCGGCACCGGCCTCACAGCCGTCCTCGACGCGGTGGCCGCCGTGCGCCCCGGCCTGAAGAGGCTGCGGATCGCCCTGCTCGCCGACTGGAGCCACACCGTCAGGGGCACCGACCCCGGCGACTTCGCCGCCGCCGTACGGGACGCGGGCTGCGACGGGCTGCTGCTGCACGGCGTACCACCGAGGCTGCGCCTCGCCCACTACCGGGCGGCCCACACCGCGGGGCTGCCGCTCGTCACCACCTGCTACGCCGCCTCGAGCCCCGATGTCGTGGCCGAGGCGGCACAGCACGCCTCCGCGTACCTCTACCTGGTCGCCCACTACGGGCGCAGCGGCACCGCCGCGGCTCTGGACCGGGGGCGGCTCGCACAGGCGATCACCACCCTGCGCGCCACCGCGTCCGCGCCCGTCGCCGTCGGCTTCGGGGTCAAAACGTCCGCCGACATCGCGCTCCTGGCGGACCTCGGCGCCGACGCGGCCGTCGTCGGCAGCGTGGGCGTGGCCCGCGTCGAAAACGCCCTCGCCGCGGGCGGCGACCCCGTCGAGGAGCTCGGGCTCCTCGTGCGGGAGCTGCGCGGCCGGTGAGCGCGACCACCGAACCAGACCGTACGAAAGGAAACCGCCATGATTGTCCGTAAGCTCGACGAGGTCACCTGTGTCGACTGGGGCAACGGGCTCAGCCGCCGCTTCCTCACCCAGGCCGACGGGGTCGGCTACTCCGTCACCGACACCACCGTGCGCGCGGGCACCAAGTCCCGTCTGGAGTACCGCCATCACCTGGAGTCCTGCTACTGCATCGAGGGCAGCGGCGAGGTGATCGACGGCGACGGCGTCTCGCACCCCATCACCCCCGGCACCCTCTACGCCCTCGACCGGCACGACGCCCACTGGCTCATCGCCTCTCCGCACGAGGACCTGCGCCTGGTGTGCATGTTCACGCCCGCGCTGCGCGGCGACGAGCGGCACGACCTGGACTCACCCGACTTCTCCCACTACTGAGCCGACCGCCACTGATGATCGACTGGACCGACGACCAGCGGGCCCTGCGCGACGGCCTCGGCCCCCTGTTCGAGCGACTCAACGAAGACCACGTCGAGCGGGACGCCGCGGGCACGTTCCCCCACCGGGCCTGGAAGCTGCTCGCGGCGACCGGGATCCTCGGGCTGCCCTTCGACGAGCGGTGGGGCGGCCTGGGCCAGTCCCTGCTGACCACGATGTACGTCCTGGAGGGCCTCGGCGAGGGCTGCCGCGACGCCGGCCTCAACTTCTCCGTGTGCACCCATCTGGTCAGCGCGGGCGTGCCCCTGCAGCGCTTCGGCTCACAGGGCCTCAAGGAGCGCTATCTGCCGGGCATCTGCGCGGGCGAGGTGATCGGCGCCCATGCCATCAGCGAGCCCGGCAGCGGCTCCGACGCGCTCGCCATGCGGACCCGGGCGGTACGCGACGGCGACGACTTCGTCCTGAACGGCTCCAAGGCGTTCGTCAGCAACGGGCCGGTCGCCGACGTCGTCACCGTCTACGCCCGCACCAGCGACCGCCCCGGCCCGCTCAGCATGACCGCGTTCCTGGTCGAGCGCGGCACCCCCGGCTTCGAGGTGGGCAACCCCGTCCCCAAGATGGGCCTGCGCACCTCACCGCTGAGCGAGCTGTACTTCGACGACTGCCGGATCCCCGCCGACCGGGTGGTCGGCAGGCCCGGCGGCGGGTTCCTCGTGCTCGACCACGTGATGCGCTGGGAGATCCTGTGTTCCTTCGTCATCAACGCGGGGGAGATGAGCGACCGGGTCGGCCGCTGTGTCGAATACGCCCGCACACGCGAGCAGTTCGGGCAGCCCATCGGCTCCTACCAGGCGGTCTCTCACAAGATCGTCGACATGGCGACCGGTGTCGAGACGTCCCGCCGATGGCTGTACGACACCGCCGAACGGATGACCGCGGGCGAGAACGTCACCCGGGACATCGCCATGGCCAAGCTCGTCACCAGCGAGGCCAACGTCGCCTCCGCGCTGTCCGCCGTGCAGATCTTCGGCGGCAACGGCTACATGGCCGAGTACGGCATCGAGAAGGAGCTGCGCAACGCGGTCGCCGGGACGATCTACTCGGGGACGTCGGAGACGCAGCGCAACCGGATCGCGGCGCTGCTGGGCCTGTGAACCGGCCTTGGACACCAGTCAATCGGACGGAGCAACGACATGACGACGCCCATCGGCCCCGACACGGACGCCCTGCGGGCCACGGAGTTCCTCGACCACGAGTCGGACGAGGTGCGCGCCTTCGTGCGCGACGCGCTGCCGGCCGGCGCGCGGACACCCACCGAGCAGGCGGTCGCCCTGTACTACGCGGTGCGCGACGGCATCCGCTACGAGGTGTACGGCGCCGACCTGAGCCGTGCGGGGCTGCGGGCGAGCCGGGTCGCCACCACCGGCTCCGGCATGTGCCTGCACAAGTCGGTGCTGTACGCGGCCGGTATGCGGGCGCTGGGCATCCCTGCCCGGCTCGTCCTCACCGACGTACGCAACCACCTCGCGTCGCCGAAGCTGATCGAACTGCTCGGCGGTGAGGTCTTCCACCAGCACTGCCTGACGTCGGTGCGGCCGGCCGGTGAGTGGGTGCGCGCGACACCGGTGTTCAACAAGACGCTGTGCCGGCTCTACGGGATGGCGCCCCTGGACTTCGACGGGACGGCCGACAGCATGCTCCACCCCTTCGACCGGCACGGCCGCAAGCAGATGGAGTTCCTGCGCCTGCACGGGGAGTTCGACGACCTGCCCTACGAGTACGTCCTCGCCGACCTGCGCTCCGCCCACCCGGGCCTGTTCCAGAAGGGCTCCGCGCGTTTCGCCTCCGGCTCGCTGGTGAGCGACGCGGACGCCGCCCGGCGGGCGGTGACGCCCTGATGCTGGTCAAGTTCTGCGGGGCCACCACCTGCGCCGAGGTCGAGGACATGGCCGAGGCGGGCGCGGACCTGGTGGGCCTGTGGCACGAAGTACCCGGCGGCAGAGCCGATCTGACGCTGAATCAGCTCACCGCCCTGTCGGCGGCGGCCCGTGCGGCGGGCCTCTCACCGGTCATGGTCACCTTCTCCCGCGACCCGAGGACCCTGCTGAGCGCGGTCGAGGCGGCCCGGGTGCCCTGGATCCAGCTGCACGGCTTCCAGACCCCGGGCGTGGTGCGGGCCCTGCGCGAGCGCGGCCCGGACTCCCTGAAGATCGCCAAGGTCCTGCACGTGAACGGCGCGACCTGCCTGGAGGGCCGGCTCACCGCGGCGTACGAACGGGCCGGCGCCGACTGCTTCCTCATCGACGCGGTCGCCGACGACGGCCGCGTCGGCTCCACGGCCCGCACCCTGGACGATGCCACGGTCACCGACCTGGCCGACCGGGTGCGCCTGCCCTTCCTGCTGGCAGGCGGTCTGCGCGCGGACAATCGCGCCGCCTTCCCGCGCGCCACGGCGCACCCCCGCTTCCTGGGCGCGGACGTGGACTCCGCGGCGCGCGCCGCGGACGGCCTCCTGCACGCCGGACGCGCGGCGGCGATCGCGGCGGCGTGGCGCATGGCGGCCTGACCGCGCTTCGACGGCCGCCCGTTCCCAGAGGTCGGGAC
>NZ_JBHVDX010000244.1:0-14782 GCF_042802555.1 Streptomyces sp. NPDC057474
GTCTCGCACCACGGGGCGGCCGCCTGCTGCCGTTGGTTCCCCGGCCTCCGTCAGCACTTCTCCCGCAGCGAGTGCAGGTGCTCGCTGGAGCGGCGGGCGAACGTGAAGGACTCGGCGGGGTTGTCGTGCTCGGCCTGCCAGTGGTGTGCGAGGCGGTGGCCCTTCAGCCGGGTGACGGCCGAGATGAACTTCTGGTAGTCGATGTCACCGTCGCCGACATCCGTCATGCGGTAGCCGAACGGGTTCGACGGGTCGCTCTCGCCGTCCTTGACGTGGAAGAGCGGGTAGCGGCTGGGGCGCCTGAGGACGTAGTCCAGGGGCTCGAAGGGCGCGGACGTGCCGTCGGGCCGCTTCGAGAAGCGGAACTGGGCCACGTACGCCCAGAAGATGTCCATCTCGAGGAAGACGAGGTCGGGGTCGGTCTCGCGGAGCAGGACGTCGTAGAGGCGGACCTTGGGGTTGTCGGTGGCGAAGGAGAACTCCTCGGAGTGGTTGTGCTGGTAGAACTTCATGCCGCGCGCCTTAGCCGCCGCGCCGTAGGTGTTGAACTCGTGGGCGGCCCGCTTCATCGCGTCGACGGTCATGCCGTAGCGGAAGGGGCCTGCGGCGGTGCCGATGTGCTTGAGACCGAGGGCTTGGGCGTCGTCGAGGACCTTGGTGAGGTTCTGGGCGAAGGTGTACGCGTTCGGGTCGCTCGCGTAGTAGCCGACGTGGCTGCCGATCGGGGTGACGCCGTGGTTGCGGGCCAGTCGCTTCAGCTGGGCGAGCGTGATGGGGCCCGCCGAGCCCTGGGTGTAGCCGGCGAACTCGACCTCGTCGTAGCCGTACTTCTCCAACTCGGCGAAGACCGGGGCGAAGCCGAGGGTGGAGACCTTGTCACGCAGGCTGTAGAGCTGGATGCCGAGCCGGCCGGGCGGGAGGACGGGGCGGCCCCGGCCCTTGCCCGCGGCTTCGGTGCCTGCGGCGGCCTGCGCCGGGGCGGCCGCGCCCAGCAGGGCGGCGACGGTGGCGCCCGCGGCCACGCCGAGCATGCCTCGTCTGCTGAGGCGGTGGGTGAGTTCGGGATCTGGCTGGTGGGTGCGGCTCATGCTGGAACTCCTCTGAATGGGAGGGCGTTGTCAGTGGTGAGTGCTTCACTTGTGACCAGTGAGGACCTCTGACCGGTCAGGAGAGACCGGCCAGTTGGAGCAGGAGTGCTTTCACATCGGTGGCCGCCACGCGGTCGCCGACGGCTCGGGGGGTGGAGCAGATGATGAGCGGACCGTCGTCGTCGCTCGCGGGAAGGCGGCCGTGGCTGCCGCGAATAGGCGAGGGATCCAGCGGCACGACCGCCATGCGGTAGCGCAGACCGAGTTTCTTGCGCGCCAGTGCCGTGGCCGCCTTGAGCTTCACGTACGGGTCGAGAGGGTCCATGAACAGCTCGACCGGGTCGTAGCCGGGTTTGCGATGGATCTCGACGAGTCGCGCGAAGTCGGGCGCGCGATCGTCGTCGAGCCAGTAGTAATACGTGAACCAGGCGTCCGGCTCCGCGACGGCGACGAACTCGCCGGAGCGCGGATGGTCGAGGTGATGGGCCTTCTTGCCCTCGTCGTCCAGGAGTCGGTCGATACCGGGCAGATCCGCGAGGGCTTCCCTGGTGGCTTCCAGGTCCTCGGGGCGGCGCACATAGACATGGGCGATCTGGTGGTCGGCGACCGCGAAGGCCCGTGAGGCCATCGGGTCGAGGTACTCCATGCCGTCCTGCGTGTGCACGTCGAGGAGGCCGGCGCGGCGCAGGGCGCGATTGATGTCAACGGGACGGTCGGCTCGGGTGATGCCGTACTCGGAGAGCGCGACGACGGTACGGCCTTGCGCGCGGGCGTCGTCGAGCAGGGGCGCCACGACCTTGTCGAGGTCGGCGGCCGCCTTCAGGGAGCGCGGGTCGTCGGGGCCGTGGCGCTGCAGGTCGTAGTCGAGATGGGGGAGGTAGCAGAGGGCCAGGTCCGGCCGGTGGGTACGGATGATGTGGCGGGTCGCGTCGACGATCCAGCGGCTGGAGAGCAGGTCGGCGCCCGGTCCCCAGAAGTGGAACAGGGGGAACGTGCCGAGTTTCGCGGTGAGTTCGTCATGCAGGGCCGGGGGCCGGGTGTAGCAGTCGGGTTCCTTGCGGCCGTCGGAGTAGTAGATCGGACGGGGAGTGACGGTGATGTCGGTGTCGGCGCCCATGGCGTACCACCAGCAGATATTGGCAACCGTGTAGCCGGGGTGCACGCGGCGGGCGGCGTCCCACAGCTTGTCCCCGGCGACGAGACCGTTGTGCTGGCGCCACAACAGGACGTCTCCGAGTTCGCGGAAGTACCAGCCGTTGCCGACGATGCCGTGCTCGGCGGGGAGCGAACCGGTCAGGAAGGTGGACTGGGCGGCGCAGGTGACGGCGGGCAGGACGGTGCCCAGTGGGGCACGGGAGCCGGACTGGCCGAGGGCCTTGAGGTGCGGCATGTGGTCGAGGAGACGGGGGGTGAGGCCGACGACGTCCAGGACGAGGAGAGGGGTGGGACCCGCTCCGGGTCGCGGGTTCACGGCAGCTCCTTCAGGCCGAGGTCCGTCAACAGGTCGCGGGCGAGGGCGAGTTCGGCTGCGATCCCGTCGGCGAGCTGGGCGCGCGTGCTGGGGCGCAGTTCGGTCGGCAGGGCCTGCCAGGTGTAGGTCTCGACCTCCAGATGGCGGGTGAGGGGGTGGGCGCCGCCGACCAGGTGGGTGAGGGCCGATTTGAGCACCGGGAGCGTGGAGGTGAGGGGCGCGGCGGGGGCCGCGTGGAGCGGGACGTGGAAGTGGGCGCGCCAGGGGGAGGCATCAGGCAGGGAGTCGCCCTCGAGTGCCTCGCCGAGGTCGTCGGTGCCGCGCAGGCCGACGGCGGTGGAGGTGCGGGTCTGGTGCAGGAAGCGGGGCTCGTCGAAGGCGGCGAGGGCTTCGCGGACGTCGGGGAGGTGGGGGTGTTCGGCGTGCAGGGCGGCCGAGAGCTGGGATTTGACGACGGGGACGCGGGCTCGGCTGAGCGCGTCCAGGGCGGTGTGCGGGTCTTCGAAGGAGGTGGCGAGGTGGCAGGTGTCGACGCAGATGCCGATGCGGTCGTGGCCGATGTCGGTCAGGGGGCCGATGGCATCGGCGGTGGTTTCGACCGTGCAGCCGGGTTCGGGTTCCAGGCCGACGCGGATGGAGCGGCCGGTCAGGTCGGCCACGGCGTCGAGGCGTTCGGCGAGGGTGCGCAGGGCCGTGCGGGACCGGGCGGCGCGGGTGTCGCCGTAGGCGGTGCGCCAGGCCAGGGGCAGGGTCGAGATGGTGCCCTCGGTGACGTCGTCGGGGAGGAGCTGGGCGAGGACGCGGGCGAGGGAGGTGGTGTGGTCGAGGCGTTCCGGGTCGGCCCAGTCGGGCTGGTAGACGCGGTACTTGACCTCTTCGGCGCCGAAGCCCTGGTAGGGGAAGCCGTTGAGGGTGACGACCTCGAGGCCGCGCCGGTCGAGTTCGGTGCGCAGGCCGCGCAGGGCGGACGGGTCGGTCACCAGGGCTGCTGCGGCGTCCTTGGCCAGCCACAGACCGATGCCGAGGCGGTCGCGGCCGAGGCGGCGGCGTACGGGCTCGCAGTGGTCGCGCAGTTGGGCGAGGACGCCGTCGAGGGTCTCGGCCGGGTGCACATTGGTGCAGTAGGCGAGGTGGACGGTGGAGCCGTCGGGGTGGCGGAAGCGCATGGGTCACTCACCGCCGCGCAGGATGCTGTTGCCCTCGTGTGTGGTGCCGGTCGTGGTGACGTCGAGGGCGAGCCGGCCGCTGAGTCCGTAGAAGGCGACGGGGTTGCGCCACAGCACCAGGTCCACGTCGTCCTCGTCGAACCCGGCGTCGAGCAGGGCGTCGCCGACCCTGCGGGTCTTGAGGGGGTCGCTCCTGCCCCAGTCGGCGGCGGAGTTGACCAGCACCTTCTCCGGGCCGAACTCCTTGAGGACGGCGACCATGCGCTCCTCGTCCATCTTGGTGTCCGGGTAGACGGAGAAGCCGAGCCAGGCGCCGCTGTCCCTGGCCTCCTTGACGGTGATCTCGTTGAGGTGGTCGAGCAGCACCCGCTCGACGGGCAGGGCGGAGGCCCGTACGGCGTCGAGCGTGCGGCGCAGACCGGCGAGCTTGTCCCGGTGCGGGGTGTGGACGAGGGCCGGCAGGCCGTGGTCGGCGGCCAGCTGCAGCTGGTGTTCGAGCGCGTGGTCCTCGGCCGGGGTCATGGAGTCGTAGCCGATCTCTCCGACGGCCACGACCCGGTCCTTGAGCAGGTAGCGGGGCAGTTGGTCCAGCACCGGCGTGCACTGCGGGTCGTTCGCCTCCTTGGGGTTGAGGGCGACGGCGCAGTGGTGGGCGATGCCGTACTGGGCGGCGCGGAAGGGCTCCCAGCCCAGCAGGGAGTCGAAGTAGTCGACGAAGGAGGCGGCCGAGGTGCGGGGTTGTCCCAGCCAGAAGGCCGGCTCCACGACCGCGCGGACGCCCGCCTCGTGCATCGCCTCGTAGTCGTCGGTGGTGCGTGACGTCATGTGGATGTGGGGGTCGAAGATGCGCATCAGGACTCCTCGCCGTCGATGCCGATCTCGTCGGCCGGTGGGGACGCGGTCAGGGCCAGGACGCGGTACAGGTCCTCGGGTACGGGACGGCCCGCGGCAGTGCGTTCCTCGGCGTGGTCGCCGAGCATGCGGGCGAGTTCGGTGTCGCCGTGGGCACGGCGGGTCAGGCCGGTGATCTCGTCGACGCGCACTCCGGTGAACAGGCACTTGAGTACGGCGTGCCGCCACTGGTGCGGGGCCAGATGGCGGGCGGTGTACGGGCCGAGGGCGGCGGCGACGAGACGGGTGTCGTTGGTCCGCAGGGCGTCCTCGACGAGGTGCAGCGCGTCGGGGCCGGACACCAGGTGGGGCAGCGCGTGCAGCACCGCGCGGCGTTCGTCGGCGGTGCCCTGGCGGTAGACCCGGGTGAGCGCGTCGGTGTCGGCGCGGGCCGCGTGCAGGATCAGCACGCGGACGGCGTCGGCGTGGTCGGTACCGCAGCGTCGGCCCGCCTCGGCGAGGCGCAGCTCCCAGACGGAGATGGGTCCGTGGGTGCCCCGATGGTCGGCGGCCTCGTCCAGCGTCCGCCGCAGCCAGGCGCGGGCGTCGCCCGCGAGGTGGGCGTTCAGGTGGCCGCGCAGGTCGGCGGGGGCGCCGAGGGCCGGGTTGGCGGGGCGGGCCGTCGGGTCGGCCGGGGTGCGGTGGTGGATCACGAGGTGCTCCCGGGAAGGGGCGTGCGGACGGTCGTGCGGCGGAGGAAGGAAAGGGACTGTTCGGCGAAGTGGGGGCCGGCGTGGGAGTGGCGGGGTAGTTCGACGACGGTCAGGGCGCGGTAGTCGACGGCGGCCAGGGCTTCGAGGACGGGTGGGAAGTCGATCTCGCCGTCGCCCAGAGGAAGGTGCTCGTGGATGCCGCGGCGCATGTCCTCGATCTGGACGTGGCGTAGCCAGGGCGCGGCGGCGCGGACGCAGTCGGCGGGAGGGAGCGGTTCGAGGCACTGGCAGTGGCCGATGTCGAGGGTGAGGCCGAGCGCGGCGGGGCTGTCGAGGGCCTCGCGGAGGCGGTGGAAGTCGGCGAGCGTGGCGAGGAGGTGACCGGGCTCGGGTTCGATCGCGAGAGGGACGTCGGCGGCCGTGGCGGCGTCGAGGACGGGGGTGAGTGCGTCGGGGAGTCGTTTCCAGGCGGTGTCCTCGTCCGTGGTGGGCGGGGTGACTCCGCTGAAGCAGTGCACGGCGTGGGCGCCGAGATCGGCGGCGACCCGGACCGCGCGGATCAGCAGGTCGGCCCGGCGGGCACGGTCGTCGGGGTCGGGGTCCAGCAGCGTGGGGCCGTGTTTGCGGCGTGGGTCGAGGACATAGCGGGCGCCGGTCTCCACGGTGACGGTCAGACCGAGGTCGTCCAGCCGTCGGGCGAGGCGCCGGGTGCGGGCGGCGAGGTCGGGGGCGAGCGGGTCGAGGTGCATGTGGTCGAGGGTCAGACCGACGCCGTCGTAGCCGAGGTCGGCGAGGAGGGCGAGGGCATCGTCGAGCCGTAGGTCGGCGAGGCCGTTGGTGCCGTAGCCGAAGGAGAGCGTCGGGAGGTGCGGCCGTGGATTCATGCCGGGCTCGCCTCCCAAGGCCCCGTTTCCGAAGGTTGCGTTTCCGAAGGTTGCGATTCCGAAGGTCCCGTCTCTGGCTCGCCCACGCCCACGGCATGCCGCCGCAACCGCTCCGCGAACCCCGCCAACGCCGTGTACTGCTCCCCCAAGGCCGCCGGGCCCTCGCCCACGGGGTCCTTGAAATAGAAGGACAGCTCGGGCAGGGGCCCCGTGAGGCCCGCTTCGTGGGCTCGGGCCAGGAGACGGGCGAGGTCCAGGACCAGCGGGGCCGCGAGGGCGGAGTCGCAGCCCTGCCACGTGGTCTGGAGGACCATCCGCGTGCCGAGGAAGCCGTCGAAGGCGATGTGGTCCCAGGCGGTCTTCCAGTCGCCGAGGGCGGGCACGTCGTCGATGTGGGTCTCGCCCTCGGGGGTGGTGCCCAGGCTGTCGGTCAGGACACGTTCCTTGCCGGCGTTCTTCGCAGCGGCGGCGGCCGGGTCGGCGAGGGCGGCACCGTCGCCACCGCCGAGGAGGTTGGTGCCGGACCAGGCCCGGACGGCCAGGGCCCGTTGGGCGAACATCGGGCCCAGGACCGACCGCAGGAGGGTCTGGCCGGTCTTGCCGTCGCGGCCGGCGTACGGGAGGCCGGAGGAGGCGGTGAGGGGAGCGAGTGACGGGTGGTGGAGGCCGGTCGAGGGGGTGAAGTTCACGTAGGGGCAGCCCGCGCGGAGGGCGGCCGCCGCGTACAGGGAACTGGGAGGCAGGGCGGCTCCCGTCGGCGCGGGTTCCGTCGAGGCCACGTTCACCACCACGGCCCGGGTGAGTCCCCGGCGCCGTACGAAGTCCTGGATGTCTGCCGTGAAGGAGGAGATCAGCTCGGCGGGGGTCCTCGTGTCGTCCGGGAAGGGACCGCCGGGCCTGATCTCCCGCTCCGCGGCGGTCAGCTCGGCGGCGACGGCCGCGGGGAGGCCGTGGGGCAGAACGCCGCCGGCGGCCAGGGCCTCGGCCCGTTTGGGCAGGGAGCAGTCGACGGTGTCGTGGCCGCCGAAGACGAGGGAGGAGAGCGGGGGCAGACCGGAGTCGGCGAAGAGGGGGGTCTCGGTGACCATGCCCGCCGGGGTGTGCAGGCCCGCCGCGACGGCCGCGCAACCCGCGACGACGGTGGTGGCGACGGAGCCGCGCGCCCCGATCAGCCATACGCCCACCCGGGGCTCGTTCCCTTCGGACCCCGCGGAACGGGACTCGGACACGGACATGGGTGACCTCCTCGTCGTACGTACGCGAACCCCGGCGCCTCGGCGGAAGGAACGGCGGAGACAGGGCGCGGGAAGGGGGGAGACGGCGGGCGGAGGTCCGGCGTCCCCCGCCCGCCGCCGTTCAGTCGCCCGGAGCCCGGGCCGCGGCCGATGCGGCGGCGGCCCGCGCGGGCAGTTCCTTGATCCGGATGTCACGGAAGGACACCTGGTCGTCGGCTCCGTGGTTCTGGATGCCGAAGTGACCGTCGCGCAGGCTCCGAACCGGATCGGTGTTGGTGAAATCGTTGATCTTCACGCCGTTGAGATAGACGCGGAGGCGCTCGCCCTCCACGCGGATCTCGTACGTGTTCCACTCCCCCGGCGGGTTCAGCGCGCGATCGCGCTTCTTGATGTCGGCGGAGCGGAAGCCGTAGACGGACCCGGTGGTCCTCTCGGGTACGTCCGTGGCGTCGATCTGGACCTCGTAGCCGTTGTTCACGGCCGACCAGGGGTCGTCCGAGGGCGGGAAGCCGACGAACACACCGGAGTTGTCGTCGCCGGCCGTCTTCCAGTCGAGTTTCAAGGAGTACGACCCGAAGCTCTGACCGGCGTACCAGAGCATGCCCATGCCGTCGGCCGACGTGATCGTGCCGTCGTCGGCAAGCGTGAACGAACCGGGCCCCGCCTGCCGCCACGCCGACAAGGACTCGGCTGTGCCGTCGAAGAGCGGCCGGTAGCCGTTCTCCGGGCGGCAGTCGGCCTGGGCCTCGCCGATCGCCCACCGGATGCCGCCCAACAGGTGCTGCCGGAAGGCGGGTTCGGCGAAGGACTCCTTGGTGTGGCCGCCGCCGGTGTAGAAGGCGCGGCCGCCCTGGTAGTCCTGGCACCAGGCGATCGGATGGTCGCCGTTCATGGTGCCGCCGCTGTACGACGACTCGTCGAGCGAGGCGAGGACATGGGCCCGGTCACGGGGGTTGGAGCGGTAGTTGTACCACTCGTCCGTGCGGTTCCAGGCCGTGCCCAGACCGGCGGTGGCCGGGTGGGCGTGGTCCTCGACGTCGACCGTCGCGGGCTGGATCGCGGGGTGCGACTGGAAGTACGCGCCCGCGAGTCCGCCGTAGAAGGCCCAGTCGTACTCGGTGTCGGCGGCCGCATGGACGCCCACATAGGCACCCCCGCGTTTGATGTACCGCTCGAACGCGCCCTGTTGGGCCGGGTTGAGGACGTCCCCCGTCGTCGACAGGAACATCACGGCGTCGTAGCGCCCGAGGTTGCGGGCGGTGAAGGCGCCGGCGTCCTCCGTCGCGTCGACCGCGAAGCCGTGGGCCGCGCCCAGCTCCCGTACGGCCGTGATGCCCTCGGGGATCGAGTCGTGGCGGAAACCGGCGGTCTTGGAGAACACCAGCACCCGGCGCTCGTCCCCGTGGCCCCCGGAGCGGCCCGCGTCATCGGACACGGCCGGTCCCGACACGCATCCGATCAGCAGGGCGGCGCCACCCAGCGCGGCCCACAAGCGTCCGTTCGTCGGCATGACGCCCCCTCACCGCTTCGTGAAGGTGAAGTCGTCCACGTCGAACAGGCCGTCGGAGCCGCTCCCCTTGAACACCAGGTAGAGGGTGGTGCTGCCGTGCGGGGCCTTGGACAGGTTGGCCGTGACGTCCTGGAAGTTCTCCCAGCCGCCGGTCACCGGAACGGTCGCGCTGCCGAGGACACGGCCGGTCGGCGAGCCCGCGCGGACCTCCAGCCTGCCGCCGGCGCCCCCGGAGGAGATACGCGCGGTGATCTTCGTGGCGTTGGACAGGACATACGGCTCGAACGAGATCCAGTCGCCGTTGGAGATGTCACCGACCGTCTTGCCGCCGTGCGCCGTGTCCTTGGACTGCACCGCTATGCCCGACGAGTCGCCGTAGTGCTCGGCCTGGCGGTGGGTGGGCTGGACGACGTTCTGGTCATGGGTGGTCAGCGGGGCCTGGCCGCCGCCTCCGCCGTCGGTGTACTCGGCGTCGAACACCCCGAAGATGTTGGCGTTCTCGTCGTGGCCGCCGTCGGCGCTGGTCTGGATGGTGCCGGTGCAGCCGTTGGCGGACGTCACCGGGTGGCCGTGGCTGTCGTGACCGAGGACGAAGGTGACCTTGACCTTGGAGCAGTCGATCGGGCGGCCGTCCTCCGGGTCACTCACCTTCACCTTGAACGGTACGGCGTCACCGAAGGCGAACAGCTGCCCGTCCGCCGGGAGTTGCAGCTCGACCTTGGGCGCGGTGTTGCCGACCACGATCTGCACACTCGCGCTGCCGGTGCGGCCCGAGGTGTCCTTGGCGGTCACGGTCGCCGTGTAGGTGCCGTTCCTCTTGTAGGTGTGCGTGGGGTTCGCCGACGTGGACGTGCCGCCGTCGCCGAAGTCCCAGCTGTAGGTGAGCGCGTCGCCGTCGGCGTCGGTCGTGCCGGCGGAGGAGAAGCGGACCTTCAGCTTCGGCTGACCCGAGGTGCGGTCGGCCGCTGCGGCGGCGACCGGGGAGTGGCCGTCGGTGGCGTTCTCGATGCGGTACAGGGCGGAGTGCTCGTCGCCGCCGAACCAGGAGATGCCGTAGTCGAGGACGTACAGCGCGCCGTCCGGGCCGAAGGTCATGTCCATGATCTGGGTACCGGTCCACGGCACGTTGTTGATCGACTGCACGGTGCCGTCGGCGTCGCTCGTGATCCGCTTGATCCAGCGGCGGCCGAACTCACCGGCGAAGAAGTCGCCGTCGTACGCCTCAGGGAACTTCACCGGGGAGTCGAGCGAGGCGTCGTAGTCGTAGACCGGGCCGCCCATCGGGGACTCGGAGCCGTCGCCGAACTCCGGTACGGAGGCCCCGTTGTAGGGGATCCAGGCGGGTTCGGCGGGCGGCAGGTCCGTGAGGCCGGTGTTGTTCGGCGAGGTGTTCTTCGGGGCCGCGCAGTCGAAGGCCGCGCCCGAGGTGCCGGTCGCGAAGTCGTAGTCGACGTAGGCGTCGTTCTTACCCGTGCAGTACGGCCAGCCGAAGTTGCCTGGCTTGGTCACACGGGCGAACTCGACCTGTCCGGCCGGGCCGCGCGAGGGGTTGGCGGCGCCCGCGTCGGGGCCGTACTCGCCGACGTAGAGGATGCCGGTCTTCTTGTCGACGCTGAAGCGGAACGGGTTGCGGAAGCCCATCGCGTAGATCTCGGGACGCGTCTTGTCCGTGCCGGCCGCGAAGAGGTTGCCGTCGGGGACGGCGTACGAGCCGTCGGCGTTCACCTTGATGCGCAGGATCTTGCCGCGCAGGTCGTTGGTGTTGCCGGAGGTGCGCTGGGCGTCGAAGGCCGGGTTGCGGTTGGAGCGCTCGTCGATGGGGGTGAAGCCGTCCGACTGGAACGGGTTGCTGTCGTCGCCCGTCGACAGATACAGGTTGCCCGCCGCGTCGAAGTCGATGTCGCCGCCGACGTGGCAGCAGATGCCCCGGGAGGCGGGGACGTCGAGGATCTTCGTCTCGCTGGCGGCGTCGAGGGTGCCGTCGGTCTTCAGGACGAAGCGGGAGAGCCGGTTGACGCCGTCGAAGGGCGCGAAGTCGGCGGCCGTTCCGGTCTCGGGTGCGTCACCGGCCGGGGTGTTCAGCGGGGGCGCGTAGTAGAGGTAGATGAAGCGGTTGTCGGCGAAGGCCGGGTCGACGCCGATGCCCTGGAGGCCCTCCTCGTCGTGGCTGTACACGTCGAGTTTGCCGGCGAGTTCGGTGTTGCCCGCCGCGTCGGTCAGCCGCAGTTCGCCGTCGCGCGAGGTGTGCAGGACCGAGCGGTCCGGGAGGACGGCGAGCGACATGGGCTCGCCGACCTCCGGCTCGCCCTTGGCGAGGGTGACCTGCTGGAAGTCCTCGGCCGCGGCGGCAGCGGCCGTCTTCGGTTCGGCTTCGGCCGCGCCCGCGGCGGGCGAGGTGAGCGAGAGCGAGGCACCCGCGAGCAGCAGGCCGCTCAGCAGTGCGATCGGTCCACGCAGGCTGCGGCGTCTGAAGGTGCTGGTGGGGTGTCTGTTGTCGTCGTACGGGTGCACGAAATGCCTCCAGAGAGGGGCTGGTCGTACGGAGGTGTACGGGTGTGTGCGGTACGCCGGGGTGCGCCGTCACCCCGGAGACATGACCGGGCCGTGGGGGCCGGGTCGACAGATGGCCCGATGGGCCGGGCCCTAGGGCCTGTCCTGCGGACAGGCCCTAGTCGTTGCCGCCGAACGCCGCGTCGAAGGCGGCCGACGGCGGTTCGAAGTCGAACGCCTTGAGGCGGGTCAGGGCCTCGAAAGCGCCCTGGAGCCGGTCCATGCCGGCGTCCTCCCACTCGACGGAGATCGGTCCCTGGTAGTCGATCGAGCGGAGCATCCGGAAGACGTCCTCCCAGGGGACGTCGCCGTGGCCGGCCGACACGAAGTCCCAGCCGCGCCGGGGGTCGCCCCAGGGCAGGTGCGAGCCGAGGCGGCCGTTGCGGCCGTCGAGGCGCTTGCGGGCCTCCTTGCAGTCGACGTGGTAGATCCGGTCGCGGAAGTCCCACAGGAAGCCGACCGGGTCGAGGTCCTGCCACACGAAGTGTGAGGGGTCGAAGTTCAGGCCGAACGCCGGACGGCGGTCAACTGCCTCCAGTGCACGCTGAGTTGTCCAGTAGTCGTATGCGATCTCGCTCGGGTGGACCTCGTGGGCGAACCGCACGCCCTGGGCGTCGAAGACGTCGAGGATAGGGTTCCAGCGCATCGCGAAGTCGTCGTAGCCACGCTCGATCATCGACTCGGGGGCGGGCGGGAACATGGCGACCAGGTGCCAGATGGCGGAGCCGGTGAAGCCGATGACGGTGTCCACGCCGAAGGCGGACGCGGCCCGCGCGGTGTCGGCCATCTCGGCGGCGGCCCGCTGCCGTACGCCCTCGGGCTCGCCGTCGCCCCAGATGCGGGCGGGCAGGATGGCCCGGTGGCGCTCGTCGATGATGGCGTCGCAGACCGCCTGACCCACCAGGTGGTTGGAGATGGCCCAGCACTTCAGGCCGTATTTCTCCAGGAGTTGGTGCCGGGAGTCGATGTACGACGAGTCCGCGAGGGCCTTGTCGACCTCGAAGTGGTCGCCCCAGCAAGCGAGTTCAAGGCCGTCGTAGCCGAAGTCGCGGGCGAGGCGGCAGACGTCTTCGAGGGGCAGGTCGGCCCACTGGCCGGTGAAGAGCGTGAAGTCGCGCGGCATGTCCGGGGCCTCCTCAGACCGTTGTGGGGGTGTGGGTCGGGGTGTAGACCGAGTTCTTCTCGGCGCTCTCCTCGACCGCCGCGAGCACACGCTGCACCCGGAGCCCGTCGGCGAAGGACGGCTCGGGCCTGGTGCCCGCCGCGACGGCGTGCACGAGGTCGCGGGCCTGGTGGACGAAGGTGTGCTCGTATCCGAGGCCGTGGCCCGGCGGCCACCAGGCGTCGAGGTAGGGGTGGTCGGGCTCGGTGACGAGGATGCGGCGGAAACCGGCGTGGGTGCCGGGTTCGGTGTGATCGTGGTAGGAGAGTTCGTTGAGCCGTTCCAGATCGAAGGCCAACGAGCCGCGCTCGCCGTTGAGTTCGATGCGCAGGGCGTTCTTGCGGCCGGTGGCGAAGCGGGTCGCCTCGAAGGAGGCGACGGCGCCGGAGGCGAAGCGGCCGGTGAACAGGGCCGTGTCGTCGACGGTGACCGCGCCTCGCCCGGCCGTGCCGCCGGAGGAGGCCAGACCGGCGGACACACCTGCGGGCAGGGGCCGTTCGCGTACGAAGGTCTCCATCAGCGCGGACACGCCTATCACCGGCTCGCCCGCCAGGTACTGCGCGAGGTCGACGATGTGGGCGCCCAGGTCGCCGAGCGCTCCGGAGCCGGCCGACTCCTTGCGCAGCCGCCAGGTCAGGGGGAACTCCGGGTTCACGAGCCAGTCCTGCAGGTACGTCACCCGCACGTGCCGCAGAGCGCCCAACCGGCCCTCGGCGACCATGCGGCGGGCGAGGGCGGTGGCCGGCACGCGACGGTAGTTGAAGCCGACCATTGCCAACTGCCCGCGCGAGTAGGCCTCTTCGGCCGCCGTCGCCATGGCCTCCGCCTCCGCGACCGTGTTGGCGAGGGGCTTCTCGCAGAGCACGTGCTTGCCTGCGGCCAGTGCGGCGAGGGCGATCTCGGCGTGGCTGTCGCCGGGGGTGCAGATGTCCACGAGGTCGATGTCGTCCCGGGCGATCAGCTCCCGCCAGTCGGTCTCCGTCGACGCCCACCCATGCCGGTCCGCCATGGCCCGCACCGCGTCGCCGTCCCTACCGCAGACCGCGGCGAGCACCGGGCTGAGCGGCAGGTCGAAGACCCGCCCGGCGGTCCGCCACCCCTGCGAGTGCGCGGCCCCCATGAAGGCGTACCCGACCATTCCGACCCGCAGCGGCGGCTTGCCGGGCCCACCGGCGAGCCCGGCGGGCCAGGACCCGGCACGGGCTCCGACGCCAGACGCCGGCCCCGCCTCGAACCCGGCCACGGCCCCGGATCCGTCTCCGTCTCCGTCCGCCGCCCCTGCCACGGCTCCGTCGACGGCCCTGCCCGCCATCCCGGTTCCCGCCGCGCCCCCGGTGGGCGGGGTTCCGTCACCGGGCACGGCCGCCGTCCCCGGGGTACCGGAACCGGGCACGGCCGCCGTCCGGACTCCGGCCTCCGTCGGGGCTTCGCCCTCGGCTCCGGCCGCGCCCCCGGCCTCGGCCTCGGCCCGGGTGCCGGCCCCGGTTCCGAACCCCGCGTCGGGCCCCGGCGCTCCTGACTCCTCCGCCTCGGCCTGGTCGGGCTGCTGCGGCTGTCCCATGCGTGTGTCCTCCTCGTGGTCGCGGCGCGGTGGGGGGTGGGGCCCGACTCGGTGGTCCGGGGCTTCGTCCTGCGATGCCTCGATCCGAGTTGCCGGTCGGGCCCGTCCGGCAGGACCCGTCACTTGAAGCCGGTGGACATGTACTGGTCGACGTTGGCCTTGTCGACGACGGCCGAGTAGAGCGTCAGCGAGGACGGGATCTCGAACTCGGCAAGGCCGCCGACCCCCTTGCCCTGGCCGAGGGCGCGGGCGAGGTCGATCGCGGAGGCGGCCATGGTCGGCGGGTAGAGGACGGTCGCCTTCAGCACCCCGTCGTCCTTCTTGATCGCCTGGAACGCGGACAGCGCGCCCGCGCCGCCGACCATCAGGAAGTCGTCGCGCCCGGCCTGCTCGATGGCGCGCAGGGCACCCACGCCCTGGTCGTCGTCGTGGTTCCACAGGGCGTCGAAGTTCGACTGCGCCTGGAGGAGTTGGGCCATCTTGGCCTGGCCCGACTCGACCGTGAAGTCGGCGGCCTGCCGGGCCACCTTCTTGATGTTCGGGTAGTTCTTCAGCGCGTCGTCGAAGCCCTTGGTGCGCTGCTGGGTCAGCTCCAGGTTGTCGAGCCCCTG
>NZ_JBHVDX010000245.1:0-14598 GCF_042802555.1 Streptomyces sp. NPDC057474
TCAACGCCCACCGCTCCGGCACCATCAAGGGCCTCAGCGCAGAGGTCGGCGCCTCCATCACCTCCGGCGCAGCCATCTGCGAAATCAAGGACTGACCGCACGGCTCGACTCCGCTGAGCACCCGCGCCCCATAAGGGGCGCGGGGCTGTGTCGACATGCGACTCCGCAGCGTGGGCGCGATCAGCCACGATCGACCGGCACCCGCGCAACTTCCGCAATCACCCGAGCTCTTAGGCTGAACCCACCACCCAGCGAAGAGAGCAGGTGACCCCTTGCCGACCACACGGCCCATGCGAGCCGACGCCCGCCGCAACCACGACCGACTGCTCACGGAGGCCCGCCTCGCCTTCGCGGCCCACGGAACCGCCGCCTCGCTCGAAGACATCGCCCGCCGCGCGGACGTGGGCATCGGCACCCTCTACCGCCACTTCCCCAACCGCCAGGCCCTCCTGAGCGCGGTCTTCGAGGAAGCCGTCGGCGACCTGCTGGCCCGCGCCCAGGCGCAACTCGACGCGGCCCAACCCTGCGCCGCACTGGTCGCCTGGCTGCGCGACATCATCACCCACGCGGGCGAATACCGAGGTCTGGCCCAGGCCTTGATGACGGTCTCGTACACGGACTCCCGCGCCGCGGACGAGAACACCTCGGACCTGGCCCGGTGCTGCGCCCCCATCCGAGAGGCGGGCACCGCCCTCCTCGAGCGGGCGCAACACGCCCACGCCGTACGCGACGACGTGTCCATCGGCGACCTGCTCCAGCTCACCCACGCGATCGCGCTGGCGGCCGAGGAAACCCCGGACGACCCGGAGTTGGCCGACCGCCTGCTGACGTTGACCCTGCGCGGCCTGAAGCCGTAACCGGCGAGCGGCCCCTACCGGCCTGACCGGCGAAGCGACCGGACGACGTAGCCGACGAGACACCCGTGACGCCTGTGGCGCCGTGACGCCCGTGACACCCGTGACGCCCGAGCGGACGTACACGCGGGCTACCGGCGGCGCAGATCAGCGACCCGGGCCGCCCGCTCCCGCTCCCGTTCACCGGCCGGCGGCTGGTCCCCCAGGACCGTGGCGGTGCGCAACTGCGGCGCGGTGCCATGGACCTGGTTGCGGCGGGGCCCCGGAAGGGGCACGTCCCGGCGCGATGGGCGCGCCGGGACGGGATCGCCTCCCGTACCACCGCCGCCCGACGCCCCGGCCACGGAGATCTGCACGCCCTGATCGGCCAGGGCCTGCAACTCGGTGACCGCGCGGTCGTCGTGGCCGGGCGGGTCGTCGGTGACCAGCCGGGTGATCACATCGGTCGGCACCGTCTGGAACATCGTGTCGGTGCCGAGCTTGGTGTGGTCGGCGAGGACGACGACCTCGGCGGCGGCCTGGACCAGCGCGCGGTCGACGGACGCCGACAGCATGTTGGACGTGGACAGGCCGCGCTCGGCGGTCAGTCCGCTCCCGGAGAGGAAGGCCTTGGAGACGCGCAGCCCCTGGAGGGACTGCTCGGCACCGGAGCCGACCAGGGCGTAGTTGGAACCGCGCAGGGTGCCGCCGGTCATCACGACCTCCACACGGTTGGCGTGGGCCAACGCCTGGGCCACCAACAGGGAGTTGGTGACGACGGTCAGCCCGGGGACCCGCGCGAGCCGGCGTGCCAGCTCCTGCGTGGTGGTCCCCGCCCCGACCACGATGGCCTCGCCTTCTTCGACGAGGCTCGCGGCGAGGTCGGCGATGGCCGTCTTCTCGGCGGTCGCGAGATGAGACTTCTGCGGAAAGCCGGACTCCCGCGTGAACCCGCCCGGCAATACCGCACCGCCGTGCCGGCGGTCGAGGAGTCCTTCTGCCTCCAGAGCGCGCACGTCCCGCCGTACGGTCACTTCGGAGGTCTGGACGACGCGTGCGAGCTCACGGAGCGACACGGCTCCATTGGCCCGCACCATTTCGAGGATCAATTGGCGACGTTCTGCAGCGAACACGAAACTGACAGTAACGCCAACGACCATCTGCTTTCAGCAGTTTGCGCCGAATAGCAGAAGTTGTTCGCACGGTGGGGCGAGAAGTGATATAGGGGCCATCCGGGACGGAACCCGTCAGACAATCGTCAGACGCCGTCGCCGGACTTGCGCGTGTGGAGCTGGCGCGCGACCTCGGCGATCGAACCCGACAGGGACGGGTACACGGTGAAGGCGTTCGCGATCTGTTCGACGGTCAGGTTGTTGTCGACCGCGATCGAGATGGGGTGGATCAGTTCCGAGGCGCGCGGGGAGACGACGACACCGCCCACCACGATGCCGGTGCCCGGCCGGCAGAAGATCTTGACGAAGCCGTCCCGGATGCCCTGCATCTTGGCGCGCGGGTTGCGCAGCAGCGGCAGCTTCACCCCGACGGCGTCGATGACCCCGGCGTCCAGGTCGGCCTGGGTGTAGCCGACGGTGGCGATCTCGGGGTCGGTGAAGACGTTGGACGACACGGTCTTCAGGTTGAGCGGGGCCACGGCGTCGCCGAGGAAGTGGTACATGGCGATCCGGCCCTGCATGGCGGCCACGGAGGCGAGCGCGAAGACGCCGGTCACGTCACCTGCGGCGTACACACCCGGCGCACTCGTCCGGGAGACCTTGTCGGTCCAGATGTGTCCCGACTCCTTGACCTTGACCCCGGCCTCCTCGAGGCCCATTCCCGCGCTGTTGGGGATGGCGCCGACGGCCATCAGACAGTGCGAGCCGCTGATGACCCGTCCGTCCGCGAGCGTCACCTCGACCCGGTCCCCCACCCGCTTGGCGGACTGGGCCCGGGACCGCGCCATGACGTTCATACCGCGCCGCCGGAAGACGTCCTCGAGGACGGCGGCGGCGTCCGGGTCCTCGCCCGGCAGCACGCGGTCACGGCTGGACACGAGCGTGACGCGCGACCCGAGCGCCTGGTAGGCACCGGCGAACTCGGCACCGGTCACACCGGACCCGACGACGATCAGCTCTTCGGGCAGCTCGTCCAGGTCGTAGACCTGCGTCCAGTTGAGGATCCGCTCCCCGTCGGGCTGCGCGTCGGGCAGCTCACGCGGATGACCGCCGGTGGCGATGAGCACGGCGTCGGCGGTCAGCGTCTCCTCGGACCCGTCGGCTGCGCGCACCACGACCTTGCGCGACCCGTCCAGATCCTGCTGCCCCTTTAGCCGCCCGCGCCCGCGCATGACCCGCGCGCCGGCGCGCGTCACGGACGCCGTGATGTCGTGCGACTGCGCCAGCGCGAGCCGCTTCACACGCCGGTTGACCTTGCCGAGGTCCACCCCGACGACACGCGCGGGCGTGTCGATGTGCGGAGTGTCGTCGGCGACGATGATCCCCAGCTCCTCGTACGAGGAGTCGAAGGTCGTCATCACCTCGGCCGTCGCGATGAGCGTCTTCGACGGCACGCAGTCGGTCAGCACCGACGCCCCGCCCAGACCGTCGCAGTCCACGACGGTCACCTCCGCACCGAGCTGCGCGGCCACCAGCGCCGCTTCATATCCGCCGGGTCCGCCACCGATGATCACGATCCGAGTCACGTACTCCATTGTCCCGTACGAACGCGGGTGGCACGTCCCCGGGGGGTACGGGGCGCCCGGGGACGCACCGCGAGGTGCGCAAGGAACCGCGCGACCAGCCACGACGAACCCGCGGCCGCCGCACGACAGTCCCCCGACCCGATAGGCACCCCACCCCGTCCCACCCCCTCCCGTACCCTCTCCCCATGTCGCTCTACGCCGCCTACGCCGGCAACATGGACTCGCGTCTGATGTCCCGCCGCGCCCCCCACTCCCCGCTGCGCGCAACCGGCTGGCTGAACGACTGGCGGCTGACCTTCGGCGGCGAGCACATGGGCTGGGAGGGTGCTCTGGCCACGGTCGTCGAGGCGCCGCGCTCCCAGGTCTTCGTGGCGCTGTACGACATCGCCCCCATGGACGAGGACGCGATGGACCGCTGGGTCGGCGTCGGCCTGGACATATACCGCCGGATGCGGGTCCGCGTACACACCCTCGACGGCGAGGAACCGGCCTGGGTCTACGTCCTCAACGGCTACGAGGGCGGCCTGCCCTCGGCCCGCTACCTGGGGGAGGTCGCGGACGCGGCGGAGTCGGCGGGCGCGCCCCACGACTACGTGATGGAACTGCGTAAACGCCCCTGCTGAGGCGTCGGCCGAGAGGCGCGAGGCAGGTCTCGCGCCCGAACTCCCCGTCGGAAACGACAAGACAACGATCCCGATCCGGTGAGCCTCGTCATCTACGCGCGTAGGCTGGGACCGGATACCCTCATCGCGTGAACGCATCTCTTCTTCCGGACGACATCCAGGGCGACCCGTACGCCGCCGCCGACGCCGCCGCCGCGCGCCTGCGCGAGCTGACGGGCGCCGAGACCCACGACGTCGCTCTTGTGATGGGCTCCGGCTGGGCCCCGGCCGTGGACGCGCTCGGCGCCCCCGAGGCCGAGTTCCAGGTCACCGAGCTGCCCGGTTTCCCGCCGCCGGCGGTCGAGGGCCACGGCGGCAAGGTCCGCTCGTACAAGATCGGTGACAAGCGCGCGCTCGTCTTCCTGGGCCGCACCCACTACTACGAGGGCCGCGGTGTCGCCGCCGTCGCGCACGGCGTCCGTACCGCCGTCGCCGCCGGCGTGAAGACGATCGTCCTCACCAACGGCTGCGGCGGTCTCCGCGAGGGCATGCGCCCCGGCCAGCCGGTGCTGATCAGCGACCACCTGAACCTGACGGCGGCGTCGCCGATCGTCGGCGCGAACTTCGTCGACCTCACGGACCTCTACTCCCCGCGCCTGCGCGCCCTGTGCAAGGAGATCGACCCCTCGTTCGAGGAGGGCGTCTACGCGCAGTTCACGGGCCCCCACTACGAGACCCCGGCGGAGATCCGCATGGCCCGCGTCATCGGCGCGGACCTGGTCGGCATGTCCACGGTCCTGGAGGCCATCGCCGCCCGCGAGGCCGGCGCCGAGGTGCTGGGCATCTCCCTCGTGACCAACCTGGCGGCCGGTATGACGGGCGAGCCCCTGAACCACGAAGAGGTCCTCCAGGCGGGCCGCGACTCGGCGACGCGTATGGGCGCGCTGCTGACGCAGGTACTGAACCGCCTGTAGACAGGGGGCGGGCTTCGCGCCTCGCAAGGGGCGCGGGGCCGTATCGGCTGTGCGGCTCCGCCGCGTGGGCGCGACCGGCCACCACACCAGAACGAGAGGTTGACCCCCGTGCACGACGACCTGATCGCCCGCGCCAAGGCGTGGCTGGCCGAGGATCCCGACCCGGAGACCCGGGACGAACTCGGCAAGCTGATCGACGCGGCGGACACGGCGGAGCTGACCGCCCGCTTCTCCGGCACCCTCCAGTTCGGCACCGCGGGTCTGCGCGGCGAACTCGGCGCCGGCCCCATGCGTATGAACCGCTCGGTCGTCATCCGCGCCGCCGCGGGCCTCGCCGCGTACCTGAACAAGAAGGGCGGCAGCGGCGGCCTCGTCGTCATCGGCTACGACGCCCGCCACAAGTCCGCCGACTTCGCCCGTGACACGGCCGCCGTGATGACCGGCGCGGGCCTCCGCGCGGCCGTCCTCCCCCGCCCCCTCCCCACGCCTGTCCTGGCCTTCGCCATAAGGCACCTGGGCGCGGTCGCCGGCGTGGAGGTCACGGCCAGCCACAACCCGCCCCGCGACAACGGCTACAAGGTCTACCTGGGCGACGGTTCCCAGATCGTGCCCCCGGCCGACGCCGAGATCGCGGCCGAGATCGACGCCGTACTGTCCCTCGACGACGCCCCCCGCCCCGACGCCGGCTGGGACACCCTGGACGACACCGTCCTGGAGGCCTATCTGGCCCGTACGGACGCGGTCCTCGCGCCGGGCTCCCCCCGCACCGCCCGCACCGTCTACACGGCCATGCACGGCGTCGGCAGGGACACCCTGCTCGCGGCCTTCGCCCGCGCGGGCTTCCCGGAGCCCGTCCTCGTCGCCGAGCAGGCGGACCCGGACCCGGACTTCCCGACGGTCGCCTTCCCCAACCCGGAAGAGCCCGGCGCGATGGACCTCGCCTTCGCGAAGGCCCGCGAGACGGACCCCGACCTGATCGTCGCCAACGACCCCGACGCCGACCGCTGCGCCGTGGCGGTCAAGGACGGCACCGACTGGCGGATGCTGCGCGGCGACGAGGTGGGCGCGCTCCTCGCCACCCACCTGGTCGATCGAGGCGCACAGGGCACGTTCGCCGAGTCCATCGTCTCCTCCTCCCTCCTCGGCCGTATCGCCGAGAAGGCGGGCCTCCCCTACGAGGAGACCCTCACCGGCTTCAAGTGGATCGCCCGCGTCGAGAACCTGCGCTACGGCTACGAGGAGGCCCTCGGCTACTGCGTCGACCCCGAGGGCGTCCGCGACAAGGACGGCATCACGGCGGCCCTCCTCATCACGGAACTCGCCTCGCAGCTCAAGGAGGAGGGCCGCACCCTCCTCGACCGCCTGGACGACATCGCCGTCGAGCACGGCCTGCACGCCACCGACCAGCTTTCGGTCCGCGTCCAGGACCTCTCGCTGATCGCCCGCGCGATGGACCGGCTCCGCGAGCAGCCCCCGACCGCCCTCGCCGGCCTGGCCATCACCAGGGCCGAGGACCTGACGCGGGGGACGGACAGGCTCCCGCCCACGGACGGCCTGCGCTACACCCTCGACGGCGCCCGCGTGATCGTCCGCCCCAGCGGCACGGAACCCAAGCTGAAGTGCTACCTGGAGGTCGTGGTGCCCGTCGCCGACCACACCGGTCTCCCGGCGGCCCGCACGAAGGCGGCCGGTCTGCTGGCCGGGATCAAGCGGGACCTGTCGGCGGCGGCGGGTATCTGACCACTTCCTGCCCCTCCCCGGACGCACGGATGCCCCGGCCGGATCACCGGCCGGGGCCTCCGTGCGTCCGGGCCGGAGACCGGCCGGGGAGCGGTTACGGCACCAGCACCAGCGCCGCCACCCACACCACGGCCAGCACCACACTCAGCGGCCACAACGGCATCCCCCGGCCCCTGTGCTCCCCTTCGGGCCGCAGCGCGGGCTCCCGCCACATGGCGGTGATCTCGGCGGCGGTCCTCTCGTACGGGTGGACCAGGCGCAGCTTCCGCTCCAGCCAGCGCCAGCGCTCCGCCCGGACCGTCCAGGTCGGGAAGGACGCCCGGCGGCTGTCCACCGTCAGCACGGAACCGCTGCACCGGACGGCCATGAGGTGGTCCCACTCGATGTGCCGTGTCCGACGCCAGCCACTCAGCCACAGGCCCGAGCGGTCGGCCGTGATGCGCCAGAGCAGCAGCTGGGGCAGCGTCAGGACTCCGAAGACGCCGAGCAGGCCTCCGAGGACGTGCTGCCCCAGCCCGTTCGGGTACAGCCCGATGGCGGCGATCAAGAAGATCGTGACGAGGGCGGCGGTCCAGTCGGCCCACCCCGCCCGCCAGCGCCGTACGGGTACCGGCTCCTCACCCAGCCGCGCTCTGCTCTCCGTGACGGCCGTGGCACGCAGCTCCTCGTGGACCGCGCTCCGCCGCGCCCCGGCCTGCTGCGCGGCGACCCGACGCCGTACGGCCCGGTCGGACAGCGGTCGCACCGGCCCGCTCGACGACTCGACGACCAGCTCCGAGGGCGAACCGCCCGCCCCCTCGGCCCCGTCCGTGCCGCCTTGCGCTCCCGGCTTCTCCAGGTCCACCGGTCCCTGAGATGGCTCCGGCTCCTCCGGCTTCCCCGCCGCGCTGACGATCACGATCTCGGCGCCGTCGTGGGGCGGCCCGTACAGCACGGCCTCGCGCAGGGGGCCGGGCTGCTCGTCGTCATCGTCGTCGTTCTCGACGGCTTCGAGGAGTTCGTCCGCCTCCTCCCGGCCGATGCGCTCCTCGAACTCCTCGTCGCTGTCGTCGTCGTACCACTCCTCGGCCGCGACGGTGAACAGCGGCCGCAGTGCCTCCACATCGTCGGCGGCGAAGACCTCGACGTCCCCGTCAACGCCGTCGCGTACGAGCACCCGTACCACCGGCACGGGAGCGCGCCGCAGCGCGGCGGCCCGGCGGCGCCCCAGCCACCCGGAGAGCAGCGCGGTGAGCCCCCAGCCGACCACGAACCATCCGACGAGTGTGACCTCGTGCCGGTCGGTGGCGACGTCCCAGCCCGAGGAGATGGAAAGGAGCCCCGCTCCGAGTACGGTCAGCACGCAGCCGAGCCCCATGAGGAACCGGCCGCGCCGCAACGGCCCCACCTCGTCCGGCACCGTGGCGGTCGCACCCTCGGCGGCCGCCACGGCCCACTGCCGCTGGAGCCTGCGCTTGCTCAGCCGGATCTCGGCCGTGGCCCAGGTGAAGGTCACGGCGAGGCCGCCCAGCAGGGTCGCCACGTCGTGCGTTTCCCCGCGCCAGGCCAGCAGGAGCATGAGCACGGGCGCCGAGAACCGTACGACCTCGGGCCTGACCAGGGTCCACACCAGTTGCAGCGGGACCAGCACGGCGAGGGCGGCGGGCACCTCAGCGAAGTTCGCCAGCCAGAAGCCGACGATCAGGCCGCCCGGGACCACGGCGAGGAGGTGCAGGGGGCGCGTCCGTACCGGCACCCAGACGGGCGGCCGGGTCCGCGCCCAGGCCTCCAGCTTCTCCCCGCTCCAGGGGACACAGTCCCCGGGCACGGCGGTCGCGGGCAGCCGGCGCGGTGGGGGCCCGGGCCGGGGCTGGGGCTGGGGCTGGGATTGGGGCTGGGATTGGGGCTCAAGCTTCGTACTCATCGTTCCGTGACACTCCGGCCGCCGTCGTGGTTGCGACGTTCGGGGCCCAATGCACCCTGGTTCATGGGGAGTTGGGTTGTCGCATGCTTCCCGGACGTTTCGTCCGGCGCGTTTCACGCCACCATAGAACAGATGTCCGGAGCAATTCCCCCTGGAGCGCCCGGCATCAGGTGCCCGTCAGGCGGCGGAATTCAGCAAACGGCCGAGGGCGGGGGTCGGGTGTGGTTCGCGTGGGACGGCGGTGGCCGGCCCGTGGCGACGTCCGCGCGTTCGCACGAGGCCCGGCACGTCGCATGCCGCTCCATACGCACATGGACCGCCGGCGATACGGCCACGGAGCGCCCGTTCTTCCCCAGGACACCCCTAGGACGGGAAGACGCACCACCCGGCGCGGGGCACCCCGCACCGGCGTACCGACCGACAGTTCAGTCGGACGGGGTCACCCCAACGCGATCAGCACCACCAGCAACACGGTCCCCGCCACCGCGGGCGCCACGATCTCCCAGGCCCACCGCACACTCGGCTCCCCCTGCGACCCGACCGCCTTCGCCCGCGCCTCGCACAGCTCCCGCAGATCAGCCACGATCTGATCGGTCTCCGCCCGCACGGGCCGCGCGACCGAGGCCGTACGTCCCCCACCGTCCCCCTTGGCCGCCCGATGAGCCTCCCGGGCCTGATGTCGAGCGGCCTTCTTACGGCCACGCAGCGAAACGGGAATCGCCCAGAGCTGATACTTGGCACCGCCCTGGTCGACCACCTCATTGGTGTAACCGGACCGAAGCGACACGACAGACGCCCAGGGCAGGTCGATCACCCGAAACGGATTGCGCACCCGCAGCCGATCATCATTGGCGAACACCGCCGGCCGCACCGAGAAAGCGACCACCAGCGGCACAGCCACCAGCATCGAGGCCAACGCCAGCCAGGGCGTCCGCCCCTCCCCCGACACGACCGCGTCCCCCCCGAGCCAGGCGAACAACCCGAGCAGCAGCACCCCGCCCACCAGTCCGGCGGGCGACCGGTACACCCGGTCCTTGTACACGGGCTTGCCGGGCTTCGACGCATTCGACGCAGGGGCCGCCGCAGCCACCGGAACCTGCTCGACCTTCGGGGTCTCCGAAGCCGCCGCAGCCTCCGCACGCTTCCGCCCCGCCGACGTGTGCTCCGGCTCGGGCGACGATTGTTCCGAGGTGCTCATACGTCCGATTCTGCCCGACGCCTCGAACCCCTGCGGAAGGGGCCGTGCCCCGTAGGGGCGCGGGGCTGTATCGATGTGCGGCTCCACCACGTGGGCGCGAGCAAGCACAGGCCACCCGCCCCCGTCACACAGCACGCATCCCCGAGCTATCTGGGCGCCCGCCGAACGAACCCGAGGGCTGTACACCTGCTACGCGCGTAGATATGCTCGTCTGGTGACCATGTCCACAGCTGCACCCCACGCTCTCGCCGACGTCACCGCGTCCGACAGCACGCTGCGCCGCTTCCTCCACGGGCTGCCCGGCGTCGACCCGGTCGGCCTGGAGGCGCGCGCCGCCTCGCTCGGCACCCGTTCGATCAAGACGACCGCCAAGGCGTACGCCATCGACCTGGCCATCTCCATGGTCGACCTGACGACCCTGGAAGGCGCGGACACCCCGGGCAAGATCCGGTCCCTCGGCGCCAAGGCGGTCCTCCCCGATCCCACCGACCGCACCACCCCCGCCACGGCCGCGGTCTGCGTCTACCCCGACATGGTGCCCGCCGCCAAGGCGGCCGTCGCCGGCTCCACCGTCAAGGTCGCCTCCGTGGCCACCGCGTTCCCGGCCGGCCGCGCCCCCCTCGCCGTGAAGCTGGCCGACGTCCACGAGGCCGTCACCGCCGGCGCCGACGAGATCGACATGGTCATCGACCGCGGCGCGTTCCTCGCGGGCAACTACCTCAAGGTCCACGACGAGATCGTCGCCGTGAAGGATGCCTGCGGAACCGCCGCCCGCCTGAAGGTCATCTTCGAAACGGGCGAACTCTCGACCTACGACAACATCCGCCGAGCCAGCTGGCTCGGCATGCTCGCGGGCGCGGACTTCATCAAGACCTCGACCGGCAAGGTCGCGGTGAACGCCACCCCCGCCAACACCCTCCTCATGCTGGAAGCCGTCCGCGACTTCCGCGCCCAGACCGGCGTCCAGGTCGGCGTGAAGCCCGCCGGCGGCATCCGCACCACCAAGGACGCGATCAAGTTCCTCGTCCTGGTCAACGAGACCGTCGGCGAGGACTGGCTGGACAACCACTGGTTCCGCTTCGGCGCGTCCTCGCTCCTCAACGATCTGCTGATGCAGCGCCAGAAGCTGGCCACCGGCCGCTACTCCGGCCCCGACTACGTGACGGTGGACTGATCCCCATGGCTTCCGCATTCGAATACGCACCGGCCCCCGAGTCCCGGGCGATCGTCGACATCGCCCCCTCCTACGGCCTGTTCATCGACGGCGAGTTCACCGAGGCCGCCGACGGCAAGGTCTTCAAGACGGTCAGCCCCGCCTCCGAGGAGGTCCTCTCCGAGATCGCCCAGGCGGGCGAGGCGGACGTGGACCGCGCGGTGCGGGCGGCGCGCAAGGCCTTCGAGAAGTGGTCCGCACTCCCCGGCGCGGAGCGCGCGAAGTACCTCTTCCGCATCGCCCGCATCGTCCAGGAGCGCAGCCGCGAACTGGCCGTCCTCGAAACCCTGGACAACGGCAAGCCCATCAAGGAGACGAGGGACGCCGACCTCCCCCTGGTCGCCGCGCACTTCTTCTACTACGCGGGCTGGGCCGACAAGCTCGACCACGCCGGCTTCGGTACGAACCCGAAGCCGCTCGGCGTGGCGGGCCAGGTCATCCCCTGGAACTTCCCCCTCCTGATGCTGGCGTGGAAGATCGCCCCGGCCCTGGCCACCGGCAACACGGTGGTCCTGAAGCCCGCCGAGACGACCCCCCTCTCCGCCCTCTTCTTCGCGGACATCTGCCGCCAGGCGGGCCTCCCCAAGGGCGTCGTCAACATCCTCCCCGGCTACGGCGACACGGGCGCGGCCCTGGTCGCGCACCCGGACGTCAACAAGGTCGCCTTCACGGGCTCCACGGCGGTCGGCAAGGAGATCGCGAAGACGGTCGCGGGCAGCCGCAAGAAGCTGACCCTCGAACTGGGCGGCAAGGGCGCGAACATCGTCTTCGACGACGCCCCCATCGACCAGGCCGTCGAGGGCATCGTGACCGGCATCTTCTTCAACCAGGGCCAGGTCTGCTGCGCGGGCAGCCGCCTCCTGGTCCAGGAGTCGATCCAGGACGAGCTGCTCGACTCCCTGAAGCGCCGCCTGTCGACGCTCCGCCTCGGCGACCCCCTCGACAAGAACACGGACATCGGGGCGATCAACTCCGAGGAGCAGCTCACCCGCATCACCTCGCTCGTCGAGCGCGGCGAGTCGGAGGGCGCCGAGCGCTGGTCCCCGGCCTGCGAACTCCCCTCGGCGGGTTACTGGTTCGCCCCGACGCTCTTCACGAACGTCACCCAGGCGCACACGATCGCGCGGGACGAGATCTTCGGCCCGGTCCTCTCCGTCCTCACCTTCCGCACCCCGGACGAGGCCGTCGCCAAGGCCAACAACACCCAGTACGGCCTCTCGGCGGGCATCTGGACAGAGAAGGGCTCCCGGATCCTGGCCGTCGCGAACAAGCTCCGTGCGGGCGTCGTCTGGTCCAACACGTTCAACAAGTTCGACCCGACGTCGCCGTTCGGCGGCTACAAGGAGTCGGGCTTCGGCCGCGAGGGCGGCCGCCACGGCCTGGAGGCGTACCTCGATGTCTGAGAAGACCGAAAAGACCGAGCGCGCTGAGCGACTCTCCGTCTTCAAGACCTACAAGCTGTACGTCGGCGGGAAGTTCCCGCGTTCCGAGAGCGGCCGGGTGTACGAGGTGACGGACTCAAGGGACAAGTGGCTGGCGAACGCGCCCCTTTCTTCCCGCAAGGACGCCCGAGACGCGGTCGTCGCCGCCCGCAAGGCGTTCGGCGCCTGGTCCGGCGCGACGGCGTACAACCGCGGCCAGGTCCTCTACCGCGTCGCGGAGATGCTGGAGGGCCGCAAGGGCCAGTTCGTCCACGAGGTCGCCGACGCCGAGGGCCTGTCGAAGTCGAAGGCCGCCGCCCAGGTGGAGGCGACGATCGACCGCTGGGTCTGGTACGCGGGCTGGACCGACAAGATCGCCCAGGTGGTCGGCGGCGGAAACCCGGTGGCGGGCCCGTACTTCAACCTCTCCTCCCCCGAACCGACGGGCGTGGTCGCGGTCCTGGCCCCCCAGGAGTCGTCCTTCCTGGGCCTGGTCTCGGTCCTCGCCCCGGTGATCGCCACGGGCAACACGGCGGTCGTGGTGGCGAGCGAGAAGTCCCCCCTCCCGGCGCTGTCGCTGGGCGAGGTCCTGGCCACCTCCGACGTACCCGGCGGCGTCGTCAACGTCCTCTCCGGCCGTACGTCGGAGATCGCGGCCCCCCTCGCCGCCCACCAGGACGTCAACGCGATCGACCTGGCCGGCGCGGACGGCGTCCTGGCGAAGGAACTGGAGATCGCCGCGGCCGACAACCTGAAGCGCGTCCTCCGTCCACAGCCTGTGGACGACTGGTCGGCGTCACCCGGGATAGACCGCATGACGGCATTCCTGGAGACGAAGACGGTGTGGCACCCGACGGGCTCGCTGGGCGCGTCCGGGTCGGCGTACTGAATCAGAGCGTCGGGGAACTGCGGGCCGTCGGGACGGTGCAGGCCGTCCGTGGTGGTCGCGCAGTTCCCCGCGCCCCTTACGGGCACTCGGCACAATCCACCCATCACCTGGCCCGGCACCGGAATGCTCCCGGCCGACGGCGCCTGCGCCACCGGCCCCGTCATGTCGAGCCATCAGCGGTGCCATCTTCCCCCGCATGTGTCCACCGCGGAAAGTGATCATATGGATACGTACGGTAGTTGAGGCGTGATGTTGAGGTGTGATGTGCGTTCCAAGGGCGACCCGCCGTCTCGGCGAGAGCCGCGTCATGCCTCACACTGGACTCTCGTGAGTTCGCATCCCCCGATACCGACCCGGGTCGTCCTGCTGTCCGGTCCGTCCGGCTCAGGCAAATCCCTCCTCGCCGCCCGCTCCGGCCTGCCCGTGCTGCGGCTCGACGACTTCTACAAGGAGGGCGACGACCCGACGCTGCCGCAGGTGGAGGGCAACGCGGACATCGACTGGGACCACCCGCTGTCGTGGGACGCGGACACCGCCGTAGCGGCGATCGAGGAGCTGTGCCGCACGGGCCGTACGACCGTCCCGACGTACGACATCTCGCTCAGCGCGCGTACCGGCGCGGAGGCCCTGCACATCGGGCGGACCCCGGTGTTCATCGCCGAGGGCATCTTCGCCGCCGAGATCGTCGGGCGCTGCCGTGAACTCGGCCTGCTGGCGGACGCGCTGTGCCTGACCCGCGGCCCGGTGAAGACCTTCCGCCGCCGCTTCCTGCGCGATCTGAAGGAGGGCCGCAAGTCGGTGCCGTTCCTGCTGCGGCGCGGCTGGCGGCTGATGCGCCTGGAGCGCTCGATCGTGGCCCGCCAGACGGAGTTGGGCGCCCACCCCTGCGACCGGGACGAGGCGCTGGGCCGTCTGGCGGCGGCCGCCGCGGGCCGCTGCGCGAAGGCGACGGCCTGAAGGCAGACATGAAAGCGGGACTGGACGGACCCCCCGGCCCTCCAGTCCCGCTTCCCCCGTGCTCCCCCGTGTTGCACCGTCGTGGTCCCCCCGGACCCCCGCCGGTTCCCCCCGGCCGTCGCGTCGGCGCTCCCCCGCGCCACCGTGACGTCCCCCGTTTCCCCCGTACT
>NZ_JBHVDX010000246.1:0-14583 GCF_042802555.1 Streptomyces sp. NPDC057474
GTTCCCCTGCGCCCCTGAAAAAGCAGGGGCGCGGGGAACTGCGCGAGCAACCACGACGGACCCGCGCTGGAGGGGCGAAGGGGCGCAGCCCCTGGATGGGGGCACCTCCCGCTCGAGCGAAGCCGAGAGTGGGGGAGGGACGGGTAGGGGCGGTGGGGGCGAGAAAACCCTGCTCAGCGAGCCCGTTGGGAGCGCCAGAGCAGGTAGATCGCGGAGGAGACGGCGGCGACCCGCAGAACCCACGGCCAGGTGTCGGCGACGGCGGCGTTCATATGTCCCTCGGCGATGGGATCCGCCCAGCGCCCGTCCGTACGTCCCCACAGCCAGACGACCCCACCGGCGGCCACCACCCCCGGGATCCCCATCACCGCCCACTTGGACTCGGCAGGCGTCAACCGCCGCGACAGATAGGCGATCAGCCACCCGAGCCCCAACGGCACCAGACTCCCCATGAGCGCCCCCGCGACCAGCAGCACGGCGGCCAGCAACAGCAGCGGATTGCTCCACCCCCCACCCGCGGGCCGCAACCGGGGCAAAGACAACCGTCGCCGCCGAGACACACCCTCCTCGGTGTCGACCGCCGAGGAGGCCTCCTCCTTCTCGACCGCCCCCGCAGCCACCCCGCTCTCCCTCTCCGCCCGCACCGGCGGTGGCTTCAGCAACTCGGGAATCTCCACACCCCCGACGAACCCCGGCACGGAGTCCCCGAGCCCGAACCCGAGATCAGCACCCCCGGGCCCACCGCCTCCACCGACCCGCCACCAGTCGGGCTGCGCGTCGCCGTCCCCCAGCTCGTGCAGTGGCGCGAGATGCGGCGGAGCGGCACCGCCCCCCGCCACCGGCGGCGCCCCCGCGTCGGCGGGACGCGGTCGCGGCACGACCCGCCGCAGACTCCTGGACAGCCCCTTGGGCCGCTCCCCGGCATCGTCCGCGTCGTCTCCGTCCCCACCGGTCGCCCGCTGCACCGGCACGGCGGCGGCCCGCGGCTCCGGTACGTCACCGGGCGCGCCCGCCGCCTCGACGACCTCGGCCGGCGTGCCCAGGCGAGCGACGATGCGCCGCACGGCGGCCGGGCTGTCGACCGGCGCCTTGGCCCGCCGCCGGTCGATCTCGTCCCGCAGCCCCGACACCAGACGCATCCGCGTCGCCGACGGCAACTGCCGCTGCTGAGCCAGATCACCGACCCGGCTCAGATACTCGTAGACGACCTGGTCGCTCTCAATCCCCACGAAGCCCCTCCGGGGTTGGCGCGCGTACTCCCCCCGACGGTATCGCTTCCGAGTAACCGGGGTTCCTCGGCGCCCGGCGCCGGGGCGGGGCGGGTTCCGCTCACCGGCGCTCGCCGGATGCCGGGCGCGCCCGCCCTCCCCCGTCGCCCCAGCGGCACGACTGCCCGCAGTCACCTGGCCCGGGGCGAAGCCCCGTAAGGGGCGCGGGGAACTGCGCGATCAGCCCCTACCCACCCGCGGCCCCCCGAATGCCGTCACCCCCGAGCTACTGGGCGCCCCGGTTCGGCGCAGCCGCTACCGTTGGCCGGATGAGCACCGAGGAGCACACCCCCACGGAGGCGGCGCCTGCCGGTGGGGCCCCCCGTTCGCTGGCGGAGGCGCTGCGCGGGCGGGACGACCGTTCGCTCGCCGTGCTGCTCCGGGCGCGGCCGGATCTCATCACGCCCGTGCCGACAGACCTCACCCAGCTGGCGACCCGGGCCGGGACGCGCGCGTCGGTCGTACGGGCCCTGGAGCGCCTGGACCGGTTCGCCCTGCAGACGGCGCAGGCCCTGGCCGTGGCGGCCGACCCGGCGTCGTACGACGAACTCGCGGGCCTGCTGGCCGGCGACGAGGCGGACCCCGCCGTCACCGTCGCGCTGCCCCACGCACTCGGCACGCTGCGCGACCAGGCCCTCGTGTGGGGCGCCGACGACCGCCTCCGCCTCGTCCGGACCGCCCGCGAGCTCCTCGCCCCCTCGCCGCAGCACCCCTCCCCCACCGGCCTCGGCCCGACCGTCGCGGAAGCCACGGCGGGCATGTCACCGGGGCGGGTGCAGGAGATCGTCGCGGAGGCCGGTCTGGCGAGCACCCACGACTCGGTGTCGGCCGTCACCGCCCTCAGCGGACTCTTCACCGACCGGCGCCGCATGGCCGCCCTCCTCGCCTCCGCGCCCCCCGAGTCCCTCGACGTCCTGACCCGCCTGATGTGGGGGCCGCCGTACGGCCAGGTCACCGCCAGCCCGGCGGCCCATCTGCGCTGGCTCCTGGACCGCGGCCTGCTCCTGCCGACCGCCCCCGGCACGGTCGTCCTCCCCCGCGAGGTCGCCCTGCATCTGCGGGCGGGCCGCGCGCACCGGGAGACCCGGCCCGCGCCGCCGCCCGTCGAGGCGACGGCCGCGCACCGTCCACAGGTTGTGGACGCGACGGCGGCCGGCCAGGCGTACACCGCGCTGGCGACCGTGGAGGATCTGCTGAAGGACTGGGACGAGGGCGGGCCGGGCGTCCTGCGCGCGGGCGGGCTCAGCGTGCGGGACCTGAAGCGGACCGCCGTGGCCCTCGACATGCCCGAGCCCGTCGCCGCCTTCTGGGTCGAACTCGCCTACGCCGCCGGGCTGTTGGCCTCGGACGGCGAGGCCGACGAACGGTACGCCGCGACCCCCGCGTACGACGAGTGGCTGGAGCTGCCCGCCGCCGAGCGCTGGGCGCGGCTCGCCACGGCCTGGCTGACGGCGACCCGCACGGCCGGGGTGATCGGCGAACGGGACGCCAAGGACCGTACGTTGTCGGCGCTGGGCCCGGGTCTGGACCGTTCGGCCGCGCCCGAGGTACGCCACCGGGTCCTCGCGCTGCTCGCCGGGCTCCCCGAGGGCACCTCGGCCACCCCCGACTCCCTGCTGGCCCGCCTGCACTGGGAACGCCCCACCCGCGGCGGCCAGCAACCCCCGCAGCCCCAGCAACAACCCACACTGTCCGCGCACCCCGCCCAGCCGTCCCGCCAGGGCGACGACCTGCGGGCCCGCATCGCCCGGTGGACCCTCTCCGAGGCCGAGTCGCTCGGCGTCACCGGGCGCGGCGCGCTGTCCTCGCACGGCCGCGCACTCCTCGGCTTCCCCCACGACGCCGCAGCCGGCGCCGACCTGCCGGAGACCCCCGGCGACAAGCTCCCCGCCCACCACGTCCTCCTGCCGCACCATCCCGCGCCCGCCCCCTCCCCCGATCTCGTCGCCGAGCAGGCCGCGGCCGCCTCCCGGGCCGCCCGGCTGCTCGCGCCGCTGCTTCCCGAGCCGCTGGACCACGTCCTGCTCCAGGCGGATCTGACGGCCGTCGCGCCCGGCCCGCTGAAGCGGCCGCTGGCCGACACGCTGGGCGTCCTGGCGGACGTGGAGTCGAAGGGTGGTGCGACGGTGTACCGGTTCACGCCGGGGTCGGTGCGCCGGGCGCTGGACGCGGGCCGGGCCGCCTCCGACCTGCACGACTTCCTGACCGCCCACTCCCGTACGCCGGTCCCGCAGCCGCTCGCGTATCTGATCGACGACGTGGCCCGGCGCCACGGGCATCTGCGGATCGGCGCGGCGTCGGCGTACGTGCGCTGCGACGACGACGCGATGCTCAACGAGATCCTCGCCGACAAGCGGTCGCAGGGGCTCGGGCTGCGGCGGCTGGCGCCGACCGTCCTCGCCGCCCAGGCGGACCCGGCGACGCTGCTCGACGGGCTGCGGGCGATGGGTTACGCGCCGGCCGCCGAGTCGGCGGAGGGCGACGTCCTGATCACCCGGGCCCACGCCCGCCGCACCCCGCCCCGCACGGCCCCGGAGCCCGTGCCGGACGGCCCCCCGGCCCCGGACGACACGCTGCTGGGCGCCGCGATCCGCGCCATCCGCGCCGGTGACCTCGCCTCCACCGCGCCCCGCAAGACGACCGGGGACCCGGCCCCGTCCGGTGCCCTGCCCCGTACCGGCTCCGCCGAGACCCTCGCCACCATGCAGGCCGCCGTCCTCACCGGCGAGGCCCTGTGGATCGGCTACGTCAACGCCGAGGGTTCCGCCAGCCAGCGCGTCATCGCCCCGGTCCGCGTCGAGGGCGGCTTCGTGACGGCGTACGACCACACGGCGGACGAGGTGCGCACGTTCCCGCTGCACCGGATCACGGGTGTCGCGGAACTGGTGGACGACGCGACCTGAGCGCCGGCCCGCGAACCGGTCCGCTCCCCGATCCGGCCGAGTCGATCAAGCCGTCTCGCGCTTGTCACCCGTTCGGGCGTATGCCGGAGTTCATGCAGGCCATCCGGTCGTTTCACCCCGATGGGCGGTCGCGGGAGGGGGAGCGCATCGTGACGTGGGCGGCGGGGCAGCCACCCTGTGTCCGATCGAGATCGACTCCTTCGCTCGAAAGGCCCACACGTACGCATGCGCCCCCTCGTCACGCTCGTCTCCGCTGTCGCCGCTGTCGCCGCTGTCGCCCTGGTGGGCGTGTTCGCCTCCCCGGCCGCGGCCAACCCACCCCTGCCCGTCCCCGAACTCGGCACGCTGGTGGGCGAGGGCATCGGCGTGGAGGGGCCGTTGATCCAGAACGTCAGCCTGCTGAAGTAGCGCGGCGCAGCCGGTAGCTCTCCCCTTCGAGGCGGACGATCTCGGCGTGGTGCGCGAGGCGGTCGACCATCGCCGGGGCGGCCCCGCCGAAGATCTCCTCCCAGCGGCCGAGCGGGCGGTCGCTGGTCACGATCAGCGAGGCCCGCTCGTAGCGGTGCGCGATCAGCTGGAAGAAGAGCCGGGCGGTGTCCGTGTCGAAGGGGAGGTAGCCGACCTCGTCGACGATCAGCAGGGGGCAGGCGTCGAGCGCGGACAGCTCCTCCGCCAGCCTGCCCTCGGCCCGCGCCCCGGCCAGCCGCGCGGCCCACTCCGTGGCGGTCGCGAACAGCACCCGGTGCCCGGCCTGGCAGGCCCGTACGCCGAGTCCGATCGCCAGATGCGTCTTGCCGGTGCCGGGGGCGCCGACGAACACCACGTTCCGTCCGACGGCCACGAAGTCCAGCGTCCCGAGCCGCGCCAGCAGCCGCCGGTCGAAGGAGCGCGGGTGCTCCTCGTCGAACTCCTCCAGCAGCTTCCGAGCCGGAAACCCGGCCGCCCGCACCCGCCCCTCGACGCCGACCCCGGCGCCGTGCGTGCGCCGGCCCTCGACCCCGTACGACGCGCGCCGGGCCTCGTCCTGCACGAGCCGTGTCCCGCCCTGCGTGAAGCGGGTCTCGTGGGGGGACGGGGCGACCCGGGTCTCGTCCGTCTCGTACGTCTCGTAGTTCTCGTACGAGGTGGCCTGGGCCGGGATCGGCAGCGGCGCCCGGAAGAGGGCGGGGGCGGCAGCGGGTTCCTTCGGCTGGGCCGGCCCCACCGGACCCGCGGGTTCGGCCGGCCCCACCGGTCCCGTCGGTTGCTTCAGCTCCGTGGACTCCGTCGGCCTCTGTGGGCCGCTCGGCGGCTTCGGGCCGTCGGGCGGGCCGTGGTGGGAGCCGTGGGAGCCGTGGTGGGAGCCGTGCCCCTTGTCCTCGCGCAGCATCGGCCCCGACATGTACGCCAGGAGCACCGCCGAGGCGATGAAGGCCATGTGGATCACCGTGCCCCACAGCAGCGCGTGGTGCGAGGTGTGGTGGACGTCCACGAACATCTGGAGCAGGTGGACGGAGGAGATGCCCACGATGGCGGTGGCGAGCTTGACCTTCAACACGTTGGAATTGACGTGCGAGAGCCATTCGGGCTGGTCACGGTGGCCCTGGAGGCCGATACGGGAGACGAAGGTCTCATAGCCGCCGACGATCGTCATGATCAGCAGATTGGCGATCATGACGACGTCGACCAGCTTGAGCACCGCGAGCATCACGTACGTCTCGGTGGCACTCCCGCTCACGCACCTGACGATTAACGTCCACAGCTCGTTGAAGAACTTGTAGACGTACACCCCCTGTGCGGCGACCAGACCGAAGTACAGCGGCGCCTGGAGCCAGCGGGTGGCGAACAGGGCGTAGCCGAGCGTGGTGCCCTGCGGGGAGACGGACGGGGTGAGCGGATCGGCGGGGTCGGCCGGGGTGGGTGGCTGCACGGTTCGCCATTCTTCGGGACCATTGCCGCAAATCTGAATTCCCGCCACTCAGGGGAATGAATAGACATTCAATAACACTGGTGAAGGTGGGCGGGATCGCACAGGCGAGCCCGACGGAAGAGCCGAACGATCAGGCACACTGGACGTTTGGCCGAAGCGCCGAAACGCCCACGACGACCAGGGGACGTTCACCACGCCCCCTCACGCCGGTCCGGGCCGAATCGAAAGGGTGTCGCGCGGTGAATGGTCCACTCATCGTCCATACGATCAGATGTGATGCACACGCTAGCGGATAGGTCCGAGCTGTGGAGTGGTCCACCTGGTCAGTGAGCCTTTCCCTACGGGCCATCTTGCCGGTGAAGCCGAACTCGTCGGGCAAGGCATGGGTCCCGGCGCTTTCGTAGCGCCGGCGAGGTTGACGTTTACTTGCTCCGGGAGTGCTCTTACCTTGGCTTTCGTTGCTGCGAGGGAGGGGCCGAGCAGCGGTGATCCGTGCCGGTCGGCACCGGCGGAGACGATCCCCGGAGGGACCCCGGCCGCGTCTGGCCACCGATCACTTCAGTCCCGTTCCCCCCGGTCGTCCGGGGAGAGAACCCCGCGGGATCCGGACGGGAGTCGGCCGCCGGGCCGGGGCGATCGTCAGGCGCTTGCGGCACTCGTCCTGATCGACCTGGCTGCCGCACATTCCGCGACGCCGGGCGTAGTCGCGGCCGGGTGGGAATGGACGGCGTACCGTTGAGGTCAGCGGATGAGTCCGGCCGATCACGAGGTCATAATGCGAATGTACAGCCGCGGTCGGCTGGGCGTGCGAGTCTGGGCGCCACGCTGGAGGCGGTGAAGATCTCCGTAGGAGATGAGCACCTATGGCGCGACGCAGAGCCGGCGACCGGGTGCCGGGGTCGTTTGAGAACGTCCTCGACGAGGCGCTCAGCGCACAGGTCACCCTCGACGAACACGGCATCGTGACAGCGTGGAACGCGGGGGCCGAGAAGTTGCTCGGGTACTCGCCCACGCAGATGGTGGGACGCCCAGCGGCCGGTCTGCTGGCCGAGGAGATCGATGAGGAGGAGCTGCGGTCCCTCGCGCAGCTGCCCAGGTGGAACGGGAGGATTGCTCTCCGGCACCGCGACTGCCGCTGCTTGGAGGTCAAGGTCCTGGCGCACAAACGGGCGCCGGACGGCGGGCGGCCCGGAGAATGGTTCCTGGTCTCCGCGCTGACGGGGTTGCGACCTGAGCCCGAGGACGACGCTCTCGCGAGTCTGCACCACGAGCATGCTTCGGGCTGCCACATGGGGTTGTACGACACCGGGCTGCGCCTGCTCCGGGCCAACGATGTCTGGCAGCGCGCCCTGGTCCTCACCGAGGACGACATCCGCGGGCTGCGGCCGTCGGAGTACTTGGACGATCCGGAGATGGCCAGGATGGAGCGGTTGATGCTGCGGGCGCTGGAGACCGGTGAGTCGCAGACCATGGAGGTCTATGCGAGGGCCCCCGGCGAGGGCCGTGAGCACGCCTGGTCGGTCTTCGCCACCCTGCTGAAGGACGAGGACGGCCGGGTCCGAGGCCTGGGTATGGCCGGTCATGACATAACCGACCAGTACTGGGCTCGTAAGCGGCTGGCGCTGCTCGCGGAGGCCAGTACGCGGATCGGCAGCACCCTGGACGTGACGCGGACGGCTCAGGAACTGGCGGACCTGGCTATCCCTGCATTCGCCGACTTCGTCAGCGTCGATCTGCTCCTTTCCCTCGACGACGCACAGGAGCCGTCCCAGGGCACGCCGCGCGGCCCGGTCTCATTGCGGCGCGTCGCCCACCGGTCGGTGAACCCGGGAACCCCCGAGGCAGTCGTCGCCCCGGGTGAGGTGGACAGCTATCCGGAGGGTTGCCCGCCGGTCGAGAGCCTCAGGTCGGGACGTGCGCTGCTGTACCACGCGAACGACCCCGCGATCACCGAATGGACGGCCCACGATCGGAGCCGGGCCGCCGCGGTCCGCGACTTCGGCATGCACTCGGCGATGACCGTGCCCCTGACCGCCCGCGGCACCACCCTGGGCGTCGTGGTCTTCGTCCGCCACCGGCATCCGGAGGTGTTCCGTGAGGACGACCTGGTGCTGGCCGAGGAACTGGCCTCGAGAGCGGCGGTCTGCATCGACAACGCCCGGCGCTACACCCGTGAACGCGCCACCGCGGTCACCCTGCAGCGCAGCCTGCTGCCCCAGGCACTGCCGGCGCAGGCCGCAGTGGAAGTCGCGTCCCGCTACCTGCCGGCTGGCGCCCGGCCGGGCGTGGGCGGGGACTGGTTCGACGTCATCCCGCTGTCCGGTGCCAGGGTCGCGCTCGTCGTCGGCGATGTCGTCGGCCACGGCATACACGCCTCCGCCACCATGGGGCGGCTGCGCACCGCTGTGCTCACCCTCGCCGACATCGACCTGCCCCCCGACGAACTACTCACCCACCTCGACGACCTCGTCGCCCGCCTGTCCGCCCAACAGGACGACGCCCCGCCGCCGGGCCCCGGCGCCGAGAGCACCGGAGACGTCGGCGCGACCTGCCTGTACGCCGTGTACGACCCGGTGTCCCGGCACTGCACCATCGCCTTGGCAGGGCACCCGCCACCCGCCCTGGTCACCCCCGACGGCACCGTAAAGCTGCTCGATCTCCCAGTCGGTCCCCCGCTGGGACTGGGCGGGCTCCCCTTCGAGGCGACCGACATCGAACTGCCCGAGGGCAGCCTCCTCGCCCTCTACACCGACGGGCTGCTCGAATCCCGCGAACGGGACATCGACGCCGGCCTGTCCCTGTTGTGCGAAACCCTCGCCCAAACGCCCGCCCGGCTGGACGACCTGTGCGACGCCGTACTGACCGCCCTGCTGCCCGCCCGTCCCTCCGACGACATCGCCCTGCTCCTCGCCCGCACCAAAGTGCTGGACACCGACAGGGTCGCCACCTGGGAAATACCCGCCGACCCGGCCGCCGTCGCCCAGGCCCGAAAGGACGCCAGTGCCCAACTGTCGGCCTGGGGACTGGAGGACGCCGACTTCGTCACCGAACTGGTCATCAGCGAACTCGTCACCAACGCCATCCGATACGCAGAACCCCCCGTACAATTGCGTCTGATCCACGACCGAAACCTCATTTGCGAAGTCTCCGACGCCAGTGGCACCGCCCCCCACATGCGTCGCGCCCATATCTACGACGAAGGCGGCCGTGGCCTGCTCCTTGTCGCCCAGCTCACAGCCGCCTGGGGCACCCGCCAGACCACCGAGGGCAAAACAATCTGGGCGGAACAGACCCTCCCGGCCAGCCCTTTGGCCGACTTCACCGTGCTTGACAGCGAATGACCGTGCAGGGTGCCACCGTATGGCCCCTGCCGAAGGCGGCCGCACCGAGTGCGCTGCCAGGCCGACCCAGTTGCGTTCCATGCTCCGGATGAAGCCCTCAGCTCCCGCAGGCCGCCGATCCGCTGGGAAGGCCCGGCGCGCGGGTACGCGTACGACCGGCGCGCGACAGCCGCCGAATCATCCCCGGCAGCCGACCGGTCCGTCTCAACCGGCACGCGCCACCTCCCTGGGAGTCTCACCGACCCTTTGCCAGTAACGGATCACGACAGTATGTGATCGTTCAGTACTCGATCTGGAGCAGGACGAGGGCCGCGGCGGCGATCTTCGTGATGCGGCTGGAGTCGAGGCTGATCCTGCGTAGGACCTTGAAAGTGGTCTTGAGCAGGGAGTTGGCGCGCTCGCAGCATCCGGTGGGCATCTTGTGCGGGTGGCGGAATCCGCCAGCGAGCGACAAGCGCTTGCGGGAAAGGCTCAGTGTCCAGAGGCCCCAGGTTGCCACTTCCTGCCCTGGGCACTCCACACCCAGCCCGCGACCTGGGTACCGTCAAGGGGACAAGCCCGATGGATGGAGCACGATGCCTCGCCGCCCGCTGGAATGCCGGCGCCTCACCCCTAGGGGGGCGCGCTGATGCTGGAAGAAGCCGAAGAGATCGGCCGTCGCGCACGCCGCGCACGGCTCCGCCTCGGCATGACGCAAGCCGACCTCGCTGCCGCCCTGGGCAAGACACAGGGCTGGGTGTCCAAGATGGAACGCGGGCACATCGAACTCGACCGCGTCGGCCTGCTCAACCTGCTCGCCTCGGAACTGCACGTACACCCGAACGACCTGATCGGGCGTCCGTACAACAGCACCACCCCGGCCGAGAACCAGTGGCAGGTGTCTGCCGCCGCGATCATGCGTGAGCTGCGCCGTTACGACCTCGCTCCCGTCTTCGACGGAACGCCCCGCCCAGCTGGTCAGCTGTGGCAGGAGACCACCCGTCTGCATCGCCTCCGTGACGCTGCTGCGAACGTGGCGATCGTGCAGGTGCTCCCCGACCTGTTCCGTGAGGCGCGCGCCCTGGCCGAAGTCGCCACGGGCCACGAGCAGGAAGAGGCGTATGCCATCTACGCGGTGTGCTGCAAGTTCGCTCACACTGCCGCGCATGCGCTCGGACACCCGGAGCTGGTGGCCATGGCATGCGAACGAGCTGCTTGGTCTGCGCGGCTGTCGGGCGACCCGGTGATGCCTGCCGTCGCCGACTGGATGCGCGTGTGGGACATGTGGGCAACGGCGGACTGGGACGACTCTGTTGCCTTGTCCGACAAGGCAATTCGCAGTGTGCAGCGGGAGTACGACCGCGGTGACCCGTTGGCTGTTCGGGCCTGGGGGACATTGCAACTGCGCGCTGCCGTGTCTGCCGCGCGCGGTGGTCGCAAGGCTGAAGCGAAGGACCGGATCAAGCACGCGCGGAGTGCAGCCAAGCGGATGCAGGAAGCCGCCGGCCCTCCGGTGTACGACCGCCACAGCCTGACCTTCTCGCCGGGAAACGTGCAGATCCACGCGATCAGCGTCGCTCTGGAGATGCATGAACAACGTGAGGCGCTGTCGATAAACCGGCGCACTAGCAAGGAGCTGGTCGCGTCTCTTCCCAACTCCCGTCAGGGGCACCATCACATGGATCTGGCCCGCGCGTGGCTGTGGGACGGGAACCGCGACAAGGCTCTCAAGGAACTGGAGAAGGCTGAGGAGATCGCGCCCCAGCTCGTCCGCAATCACCCCATCGCGCGGTCAACGCTGCGGAGCATGGTGTACGCCGAACGGGCAAGCACTCGGGAGAAGCTGCGCCGCATGTCAGACCGCTTCCACCTCGACGGCTGAGGGTCATATTCCTGCGGTTCATATTGGGCCCCGAGCACACACTTAGCTTCGGGGCATGGCCGAACGAACCACGCAGCAACTCCCCACGTCCCAGACCGTTTTAACCGCAGGGAGCCCGTTCCACCCCCGCCTTGGCGACCTCGCCATCGATCTGGCCAAGGCGGGAACGATCGGGGTCGTCGTCGCCCTGCCAAGCGACAGCTCGGCGTCTTATCAACTCCGTCCGCCTGGCGGAGGCGCGGACTGGCGCGCAAGGTCCGACGGAAGCACCCTCCGCCCCGTGCCCGTTCCGGTCACGCACGTCACGCCCATGCGGCGCGACGCCGTGTACGACCCCCGGGCACAGCAGGCCGCCATGGCGGTAACCGTCCACTACGAGGACGGAGGCGTCTGCGAGTCGATGCTCGTTCTCACCCCTGCGCAAGTCGAGCTGTACTACAACCAGCTCGGCCACATGATCAAGGCGAGGGAATCGGCCCAGGATCGTCGGCGGTGAGCCCGGACGTGCTGATGATCGCCCCACCGACCTCTGCACGTGCCTTTGCACGACCTCCCATCGCATTCCGGTGTGAGGCCACCGCCCATGACCTCAGCGGCTCCCCCGAAGTCCTGCTCGCCACCTATCGCGGCGGTTCCCCACGCCTGGCGGCACGGTGGCTGAGGGCGTCAGCGCGCCGTTTCGCCCGGCTGCTGTCCCCGGACATCGGGGCCCTGGGGCTGCATGACGCGCCGTTCGTTCTTGCGCGGTCGGAAATCCCGCGCCCCGATGTCGAGTTGCGAGCGTGGGCCGACAGCGATCAGGCGTACGAGCAAGCTCTTCGCGCCCTCGCCGCAGGCCGCGCGTTCGTGTTCACCGTGGCGGACTACGACGCTCGGTACTGCCTCCGCGTGTACCCGCTGCCGACTCGTCGGCCGCGCCTTCCGCAGCATCCTGCCCTGGCCGGGGGGCTACCCCACCCCTTGGTGAGGGCGGCCCGTCACCGACGTCCCCGCGGGCGTCGTCCGACCCGATGACTCCCGCCCCCGCGTCCTTTCCGGTTCCCCCCGGCGCGGGGGCGGGTCCACCACGCAACCACAGCTCGACCGCTGAACGCACACCCGCCGCTCTGCGGCGCAGTCCTGCCCATCTACCGAGGGGAAGACGCGGTGACCATCTATCCCGTATCGCCGAACACCGTGCTCGCCAACGCGCTGACCAGTGCTGAGGACCTGCTGAGGCCGCACATCGCCGACGCGGCTCCGGAGCGCATCGTGTTCGTGGTGGGAACGCAGATCAACGGAGCACCGCACGTCGGCACGTCCCTGGTTCAGTCGCTCACGTTCGCCACGGCGGTCCGAATCCGGGACAGGTTCGACGTACCGACGGAAGTTCAGTTCGGCGCACTCGACAACGCCCCGTACGCCATCGTCACCGACAAGGAGACCGGTCACCGCTACCAGCGGGCCTACGCGCACGCCCTGGGCGAAGCGGGCATCGCTGACCAGGTCGACAAGCTGTACCGCCCGCTGTTCACCGCACTGTCCGAGCGCCTGAACGTGCCGTACTCCGTCGAGACGTACAGCCAACAGCAAGCACTGGTTGGACTGGACGTTGTAGTCGGCGAAGGGAACCATGTAGCCCTTCTCCGCGGCCTGGCTGCGCCTGGTGCCCCGCTTGGACGCCGCACGCTGGCACCTGTCTCCATCGTCCGGCGTGCCACACGTTCGCGTTCCCTGCCCGCGCCCGGGATGCGGATGGGCCGAGAAGTACGCCGAGCGGACCCACGTCCGTGACGACGGTTTCGAGCGGGCAACCATCTCGGCTGTGTGCCTGCACCACGGCGAATACGAGGTCGTCATCGAGCCCGTGACCAGTGGATACCTCGACCTCGCCACGCTGTACCGGAACCTCGTCAAGGAACTGGCGATCGTTGGAGCGCGAGGCACGCTGTACGTCATGGTCAAGGGCGGCGACTGGATGCCCGGCTGTCTTCTCGTCGACGGTGCCCTACAGGCTGTGGGCCTCACTCGCGGACAGGTGACCGCCCGACTCTTCTGCCCCCAGGTCGTCACGGACACGGGCGCGAAGCTGTCCAAGTCCCTCATCCGCGAGGGGCGCGCGCCCTTGCCCGACGGTGCGGCCCCGTGGATGCTCGACACCCGCGAGTGGCCCGGCTCGTTGGCAGAGTACGTCGATCGCTTGCTCGGTCTGACCGACGTGTTACTCGCCGACCCACGCCACTTCTTCCGCTCGTACTCGGCCAGTGAGCTCGGCCGGCTCATGTCCACTGCAACAGCAAGGAGCGTTCCCGCCCCATGACGGAGACTGCCGCCGCGCGCGTCCGCGAACTGAACCTCTACCGACGGTACTTCGACCTCGTCGCTGCCGGTCAGAAGACGATCGAGGTGCGGGTGAAGTATCCCCACCTCGAAGACCTGGCCGCTGGAGACATCATCCGCTTCCGCATCAAGGGCACCGAAGAGACGTGTGACGTCCTGGTGAAGCGGGTCACGGAGTACAAGACGTTCGAGGAACTGCTTGACGGGGAAGGCCCGGCGAACGTCAACCCGGCCTCCCCTCGCGAGCAGCAGCTCGCCAACATCCGCGATATCTATCCGGCGGAGAAGGAAGCGCTCGGCGCGCTCGCCATCGAAATCGAGCTGCCGCCCCAGTAGGCCCGCCACACGGTCCCCGCTCCCCCGAGGGGGCTGCTTGCGGCTTCCTGGCGTCCGCCGCTCGGGCCTGTGCTGCGAACGGCGGACGCCCACAACAAGAGACCGGACCACCCCTCAGCCTGGACAGCGATCCGGGGTGGTCCGGTCTTGGAATCCCTGGTCAGGACCCCGGTGCCGATGGTACCGGGGCCGTCAGCGTGCTCGAACGCGGGTGCGGCAGCAACCCACGTGCCCCACTGTCGAGTTGGAGAGGATCACTGTTGAAGTCCGGTTGGCCGCATACGAGTTCTGACCTGCACCACCGAAAGTCAGCCACGGCGGCGGGTTCGCCGAACGAGCACCCGTCACGTGTGTCTCCAGCAACCCCCCGCTGGCCTCAGCCACGCTGCTTCCATTCGTCACGGCCCTCGACCCCATTCCGGCCTGGGCGTTGCCGACGCAGTTGCCCGGCGCATGGGCCTGCCTGCTGCTTTGAGTTCCATCGGCTGCGAAGCGCGGACTGGTCGGATGGCGCGGCCTCGCTTGGTCGGTGTCGGCCTGGTCCTGGTGCTCGGAGTGGTCGGGTTGCTTCCTGGTCTGACTGTCCGCCTCGGAGGTGCTGCGCGCTGAGCGGGTGGGGGCCGCCGGAGCGGTGGCGGAGACAAGG